>CAIVDX010000572.1 GCA_903904805.1 uncultured Rhodospirillales bacterium | reverse complement strand
GCCAGGACCTCGCCGACCAGTTCGGGGTCGAGGGCCGAGGTGGCCTCATCGAACAGCATCGCCTCGGGCTGCATCGCCAGCGCGCGCGCGATCGCCACGCGCTGCTGCTGGCCGCCCGAGAGTTGCCAGGGGCGCGCTTCCGCACGGTGGCCAAGGCCAACCTTGTCGAGCAGCGCACGCGCGTTGGCTTCGGCAAGCGCGCGTGGCTGGCGCAGCACCTGCACCGGCGCCTCCATCACGTTGCCCAGCACGCTCAGATGCGGAAACAGGTTGAATTGCTGGAACACCATGCCGATGCGCCGCCGCAGCATCACCATCTCCCGCTCGGGCACCCGCGCGCGCGCTCCGCCCCGCGCCTTCTGCCATCCCACGCAGGAGCCGCCGACCTCGATCTCGCCCTCGTCGAAGGGCTCCAGGCCATTGATACATTGCAACAAGGTGGACTTGCCCGAGCCCGACGGCCCGATCACGCAGACCACCTCGCCGCGCGCCACCTCCAGATCGATGCCGCGCAGAACCTCGACGGTGCCGAAGGATTTCTGCAGATTCCAGATGCGGATCGCCGCGGTCACGGTGCGCGCACCGCCACGCCGCGATCGCGCATCAGAAATTCTCCGCCCGCCATCACATGCACGATGTCGTGGTCGCGCGCGGCCATCACCACCCGCGCGGCGATCTCGTCCAGCAAGGATGCTGGAGATAGCGCGGAAAATCCCGGCGCGGTGAGATCGAAGGCGAGCAGGTCCGCCACCGCCCCGTGCCGCAGCACTTGGCCACCCGTTGCGATGTCGAGACTTTGTTCCGGGCTCAGCCAGCTGCGATCCGCCCCCGAGGCGCGCGGCAGGAAGCAGGCGAGCTTGGTCGCCTCCAGCATGCTCTGCGTGTCATTGCTGCCGGCCCCATCGCTGCCCAGGCGCACCCGCACGCCAAGCTCCAGCGCCCGCGCCATCGGCGCAACACCGCTGCCCAGCCGCATGTTGGCCACCGGATTATGCACCATCGTCGTGCCCGTCGCCGCGAGACGGCGGAGATCGTCGTCGTCGATATGCACGCAATGGGCAAGCTCGGTGGCGGGGCCGAGCACGCCGATCCCGTCGAGATGCGCGATCGCCGAGATGCCATACAGGGCAAGGCAATTCGCCTTGTCGGTGGCGGTTTCACAGACATGCAGATGCACGAAACTGCCGGCCTGCCGGGCCAGCTCCGCCGCCCCGCGCAGCAGATCGTCGCTGCAGCGCTGCGGGGCGGAGGGGCCGATGCCGAGCGCCACGCCCGACATGCTCTCTGCCAGACAGGCCCGCATCAGATCGAGCAGCGCACGCGCATCCGGCAAGGCTGTGCCATCCGGCATCGCGCCGTCTCGCATCAGCACCGCGATGCGCGCGCGCAGCCCGCTGGCGGCCCATGCCGCGGCGGCGGCGCGCACCGATTCGACGCGCGGCGGCACCTGGCGGAAATGGTCGGTGACCGACACCGCGCCACCGCGGATGCAATCCGCCGCGGCCGAGGCGATGGCGGCATGAATGCCACGTTCCCCAAGCGCATCGATGCCGCCCTGATAAGCCACCGAGAGCCACTCATCCAGTCGCGCCATCGGTGCGCGCCCACGCGCCAGCGCCTCTGGCGAGTGGGTGTGTGCATTGTCGAAGGCCGGGGTGAGCAGCAGGCCATCGGCGGCGATCGTTTCGGCATCATCGGGCGCGGGCAGATCAGGCCCGATCGCGGCAATCACCCCGTCGCGGACCAGCACATCCACCCCCGCGCGGGCGGTCCAGTCGCCGCCGGCCAGCAGCGTGGCGCGGCGAAACAAAGTCGTGCTCATCGCAGATCCCATCGTGATTCAAGCCAGGAGTTGAAGGCCACCAGCGGCAGCGTCATCGCCAGGTAGATCAGCGCCACGCCGGCGAACGGGCTGAAGGTGTTGGCGCGCCAGGTCATGATGTCGGTGCCCGCGCGCAGCAGATCGGGGATCGCGATGACCGACACCAGCGCGGTGTTCTTCAACAGCGTGATCGCCTCGGAGGTGAGCGGCGGCAGCACCCGCCGCAACGCCTGCGGCAGCACAATGCGGCGCATCGCCAACCCGTTCGACATGCCCAGCGCCCGCGCCGCGCGCATCTGCCCGCGGTCGATCGACTGGATACCGGCGCGCACGATCTCCGTCACATAGGCGCCTGAGGTGATCGCCAGCGCGGTGATCCCGACTGTCGGCGCATCCAGCAGGATGCCCATCGAGGGCAGGCCGTAATAGAGGAACAGCAAGGTCACCAGCAGCGGCACGCCGCGCATGATGGTGGTGTAGAGCAACGCCGCGACCGAGAGCGCCCGCAGCCCGCTGACCCGAGCCAGCCCACCGAGCACGCCGATCACCATCGCCAGCACGATCGCCGCCGCCGCCAGCCAGAGTGTGGTCAATGCACCACGCAGCAGCGCCGGCAGCGAGGCCAGAAAAAGGGCAAAATCGAAATCCATCCCGGGCGCGGCCGCTTCAGGCCCGTGGGGAGGCGACTTGGGGCGCGTGGGTCATGGGGGCGCGTGGGTCATGCGGCTTGGCTAGCAAGTCCGGGGCCACGGGCTGGTGGCGACGGCAACGCCCTTGGCCGTCCTTTAAACGGGCAGTGCCGCCGTCGCCACCAGCCCACCGCCGGTTCGGTTCGCCAGTGTCACGTCACCGCCATGCGCGCGCAGAATGTTTCGCGCGATCGGCAGGCCCAGGCCGGTGCCGCCGGTCTCGCGGTTGCGGCTGGTCTCCAGGCGCTGGAACGGTTCGAACACGCGTTCCATCATCTCCGGCGGGATGCCGGGACCGTCATCGGCGACCTCGACGCGGGCGAGCGGGATTTTCGCGTCCTTGGCCGGCGGCAGCAGGCGGATATTGGCCGCGCCGCCATAGGCCAGGGCATTGCCGACCAGGTTGGCGATGGCGCGCTTCACCGCCAGCGGGCGCGCATGGATCGTCAGGTGCTCCGGTCCTTCATAGCTGAGCGCGCTGGCGTGGTCGGGCGCGGCGTCGGCGGCTTCGTCGAGCACGGTGCGCAGCAGCGCCGGCAGGTCGAGTGCGGCGACCGGCTCGGTGCCCGAGATGTCCTTGCCGAACTGCAGGGTGGAGGACACCATCGCCTCCAGCTGATCGAGATCGGCGAGAAACTTGGTGCGCAGCTCGTCATCATCGATGAATTCCGCGCGCAGCTTCAGCCGGGTGATCGGCGTGCGCAGGTCGTGGCCGATGGCGGTGAGCAGGAAGGTGCGGTCGGCGACGAAGCGGCGGATACGCGCGGCCATGGTGTTGAAGGCGGTGGCGGCGGCGACCACTTCGGAGGGGCCGGTCTCGGGAAGCGGCGGGGTGTTCACATCGCGGCCGAGCCGTTCGGCGGCGGCGGCGAGCACGCGGACCGGCGCGGTGAGCCGGCGGGCGGCCCAGACCAGCAGCAAGGCGGCGGCGACGGTCATCAGCAGGAAGGCGGCGAAAAAGCCGGGTTCGTGCAGCAGCCGCGCCGGCGGCGGATGCTCGCTGACCGACAGCCAGCGGCCATCGGGCAGGCGCATGCCAATCACCACGCGCTGGGCGTCCTCGTCCCACAGAATACGGGATTCGCGCGGGCGCAGTTGCTGCGGCAGTGGCACCAGCTGCATCGACAGCCGCAGGATGCGCTGGATCTCCACCGGCACCCGCGCCAGCCCCGTACCGGGAGGCTCATCTGAGAGCACCGCGGTCATGTCGGGCGGCAGATCGAGGCCCTTCACGCGGGCGACCAGCTCGTCGGGCGTGCTGAGCACCACCACGCGATACAGCCCCATCACCCGGGTTGCCGCCTCCTGCGCCTCGGCAATGCGGATCAGATCACGCCGGTCGAGCGCATGGATGGTCAGCCCCGCGACCTGCACCAGGGCGAGGCCGGCGAGCACGATCAGAGTGGTCCGCCAGGCGAGGCTGCGGGGCCATAGTCGGACTGTCATCAGCCGGCTTTACAGCCGCTCGACAGGGGCCGCCAGCACGTAGCCGCCGCCGCGCACCGTCTTGATGAGCTGGGCGTGGCGGCCGTCATCCTCCAGCTTGCGGCGCAGCCGGCTGACGGCGACATCGATCGCGCGATCGAACGGGCCAGCCTGGCGGCCGCGCAGCAGGTCGAGCAGCATGTCACGCGTCAGCACCCGGTTGGCGCGCTCGGCCAGTGCCAGCAGCAGGTCGAACTCGCCGGCGGTCAGGGCGACCTCGGCGCCATCGGGGTTCAGCAGGCGACGGCGCGTGGGCTCGATCACCCAGCCGGCGAAGCGCAGTGTCTTGGCATTGTCCTCACTGCCGCCAGCGGCACGCTCGCCGGTGCGGCGCAGCACCGCGCGGATGCGGGCCAGCAGCTCACGCGGGTTGAACGGCTTGGGCACGTAGTCGTCCGCGCCGAGCTCCAGACCGATGATCCGGTCGGTCTCGTCACCCATTGCGGTGAGCATCACGATCGGGATGTCGGCCTGGCTGCGCAGCCAGCGGGCGAGCTCGAGGCCGCCCTCGCCGGGCAGCATCAGATCGAGCACGACCAGATGATAATGGCCGTTCGGCCAGGCGCGCCGGGCCTCGCGCGCGTCGCGGGCGGCGGTGACGCGGAAGCGGTTGCGTTCGAGAAAGCGGGCCAGAAGATCGCGAATCTCACGATCGTCGTCGACCACCAGTATGTGCGGCATCTGATCCATGGTTGTTACAATAGGGAGTTCGCGCGCGCCGTGCATCAGATGTTGCACTTGGTTGCAATTCGCATCAGCGGCCGTCACCCGGCGGCGATATAACCGCGCCAGGCCAATCACATCGGAGCTTTCAGACATGCGCACTTCATATGCGTTCGGCATGGCGTTCGGCGCCGCCATCATCGGTGGTGGGCTGGCGCTCGCCGTCGCGCAGCCGGCCCCGCCGCCTGGTGGGCCGGGGATGATGGACCAGATGCCGCACGGCCCCGGTGGCATGATGCCGCCGCATGGCCCTGGCATGGGCCCGGCTGGCTGGGCGCATCATGCCTGGCGTCGCGCGCCGATGGGTGGGCCGATGGGTGGGCTGGTGTTCACCGCCAAGGACCGTGCGTTGTCTGGTGCGGATGTGCAGAAAATCGCCGAGGCGTTTCTGCTGTTCAAAGGCAATCACAGCTGGAAGGTGACGGAGGTGGCCGAGCAGGATGCGGCCAATGTTGCCTTCGCCCTGGCCACGCAGAACGGTGATGTGATCGCGCGCTTCACCATGGACCGTCATGACGGGCGGGTTCGCCGGGTCAGCTGAGGCGAGGCACCGCGAGGTGCCGCGCCGGGCCACTGGCTGGTAGGCGGTTCGTAACCTTTGCCCCCCATGCTGGGGGCATGTGGACCGGATTGTCATTGCAGCCTGATCGTCCTGCGAATTTCGCCGAGCGCGGGGCCTTCGTGCCGTTCACCACGCCCATGCTGTGCGCCGCGCGGCTGCGGCTGCTGGCCGGTCGGCCGGAGGCGGTGATCCCCAATCCCTCCGGCACGCGTGGGGTTTATGTGATCCCGTGGTCGGCACTCGGGCAGACCTGCGCGATGACCTTGCATGACCGTCGCCTCGCCGCGACCCTCGCCGCGCGGCCGGTGGCCACGCCGCTGGGGGTGCGCCAGGCCGCGCGCACGGTGGCGATCGCCGGGTTCGCGGGCCACGCCGCCTCGGTCGCCGCGCGCGCCGCCGAACAGGCGGATGACGCCGCGCTGCGGGCCTGCCTCGCCGCATTGCTGAACGCCGCACCGGCGGTCGCTGCCGGGCATGATGCCCTGGCGCGCCTCGCCCGGGTGATGACCCCGCTTGGCCTGGGCACGCCCACCGCCTGGCTGCCGCGGCTGGTCGCCGCACTCGCCAGTCTGGAGGGGGACATGCGGCAATGGGGTGCGATGCTGTCGGCCGACAATGGCGCGGGCATGGCCATCGCGGTGGCCAACCAGGCTGCCACCACGCTCGAATGGGCGCGTTCGGCGATGGCGGCGGCCCACCGGCTGGCACCGGAGGCGATGCGCCGCCTGGCCACCGCGCCGGATGCCATTACTGACGCGCTGGCCGCCGCCGATCGCGCGATCTGGCTGCTGGATGGGTGGGAACGCCCGGTGCTGCTGTGGCAGCTGGCGCAGACCGAGCCCGAGCGTGCGGCCACGCTGCCCGAGATCGCGGCCTATATGCCGACCATGCCGCTGGAGATCGAGATGGTTGAGGCCGCGCCTCTGGTCGCGCTCAAGCCGGCCGCCCCTCCCACCCAGGCAGCGGCGATGAGCGCCATCGCCCGCAATGAGCGCCTGCGCGCGATGGCGGCCTGAGCATGGCGCGCGCCCCCGCCGCTGCGCCGAAGCCGGCGAACACGCAGGCCGCCGAGGTGCGCGCGCTGCGCCACGCGCTGGTGGATGCCACGCCGAGCAAGGTGGCGGCGGTGCTCGATATTGTCGATGCGCTGCCCGAGCGTGGCGATGCGGACAAGTTGATCGAACCGTTGCGGCCCCTGTTGCGCTCCATGCAGCCGGATCGTCCGCTCAGCATGCAGCGGCTGATGTTCCTGCCGCTTGATCCGGTGATCGTTGCACCGCGGGGCTGGCAGCGCGGCAACGCCAGCCTGCCACGCAGCGCGCTCACCCCGCTCGCCAACTCGGCCGTGCGGGCGATGGGCGGCCAGGCGGAGGATATCCGGGCGGCCATCGGCCCGGCGCGGCTCAGCGATCTGCCGCGCCTGGCCGGGCCGGCCACCATGCTGTGGGAGGCGGTCGCCGGACATTTTGCCGATCCGGCGCTGGCCAGCGCGCTGGCCGGCGACGGTATCGCGCGGGATGTGTCGGGGCTCAGTGCGGACGAGCTTGCCGCCATGGGCCATGCGATCGCGCCCATGCTGCGGCTTGGCCTGCGCCTGCTCGACGCCACCGACGCCAGGCTTCCCGCCGCCCTGCTGAGCAGTGCCGCCGGTGTTGGCACGCTCTCGTGGGAGATGGCGCTGGCGCTGCTGCTTGAGCGTCTTGACGACCGTGCCGGCGTGCTTGCCGCCGCCCGGCAGGTCGCCAGCCTGCCGGCGCATCACCGCGCACTCGACTGCGCGCAGACGGCGGTGCTGGACCGGCTGCACACCCGCGTCGCAGAGCTGCGCACTGCACCGTCGTCGCTGGCGGCCGCCGAGCTGGAGCGGGCGGTGGCCATCATCGGCGCGCTGGGCGAGGCGGGTCCGGCTGGCCGTCAGGCCACCATTGAACTGTCCACAGAGTTTGCGGCGATCGCCCGCGCCCGGCTCTCCGGCGCGCTGGCCGAGGAGGTGCTCAAGCCGATCCATCGCATGAACCCGACCGACAGCGCCGGCTTCGTCGCGCTGGAGGAGGTGGTGCGTGACATCAGACGGATCGATTTCGCCGGCCGCAGCCTGGCATCGGGCGCGGCACATGACGCCGCTCTCTCCGCCGCCGCGGGCGCGGTTGCCGCGCAGGAGGACATGCCCGAGGTCGCTCGGGCGCGGCTGATTGAACTGATGCTGGGGCCGGATGAGGCGGCCAGGCGGTTTCCTCAGTTGAACTAGGGCAATTTATGCCTTTTTAACAAGAATATACGAAATTCCGGGAGTTTGGCTGGGCCTGATGGGGCTCACGAGGGCCGGACGGCAATAATTCAACGCTTCATCATCTCGCTGTTTCTGTCCGCCAGAGGTGAGTGCTTGCGCCGTAAGCAACCAGGTCGCCGGCACTGTCGCGCAATTCGCTGCGCACGAAAAAGATGTTGCGACCGGATCGCACGATCTCCCCGGTGGCTTCTATCGGGCCTGAATCGGGCGATACCTTGCCGGTGAAATGTGTGCTCATCTCAACCGTCACCGATTTGCGGGGCGGTGCGGGCGGTGGCGCCCAGCTGCCGGAGATGCCGGCAGCCTCGTCCAACAGCATCATCATGATGCCGCCATGCAAGATGCCGGAAAAATTCGCATGCGCCGCCTGCGGCCGATAGCGGATTCGCGCGAACCCCTCCCGCAGCTCTAGCAGCTCGGTGCCGAGCAAGGCTCGGATTGGAGATGGAGGAAGTGCGAGTGTCATGGTGGTAGCCTGCCCGGTTGCGCCGGTTTTGCAAATCGCTGATGCGCAGGGGGCGCCTCACGAGCAAAGGACAGCCGCGCCCGCTTCAACCCTTTGCCTGTGCATGGGATCGCGCCAGCACGAGGCTAGATCGCCCGCCTTATCGTCGGCTCAGCAGATCAGCGATCTCCTCCAAAACCCGTGGATCCTCGATGGTCGCCGGAGGGTTGGGGGCCTGACCGTCGGCCAGGCGGCGTAGGCTGGC
>CAIVDX010000571.1 GCA_903904805.1 uncultured Rhodospirillales bacterium | reverse complement strand
TCGACAAGACCTGCCTCGCCGAGGGTCGCGATTGCGCGGTCATACAGCGCCTGCGGCAGCTGCTTGCTGTCGAGCAGTGTTGTGCTGACCTCGAACACCATCGCCTGCCTGGGCTCGTCGAAAGGGGGCGGCATGCGTGCGGCAATTGCCGCGATCACCGATGGCGGCAGACCCGCTTTCAGCGCAGCCGCCTTATGCACGCTCCATTCATAATGCGATGTCCAATGCCGCGCGGTGACCAGGATGGCAAGTTCTGAGAGTGCGGGATCAAGCGACGTGCCGTAGCGCATTGCCTCGCCAAGCTTCTGCGCGCGGCGGGCAAGTTCGGGATTGCGGATCCAGGCGGCGAGCGGTGCGGGAGCGCGGCCACGAATGCCGCCGACAGCCTCGTCGAAGACCGCGCGCTGCCCGATATTCATTGCCTCAACCAGCGGCAATGTCATCCGGGCCATCAGGCGCGGCCCTTGCCGCGGATGCTGACATGCCAGGGACAGGCCAACTGTTCGGCCCACTCCACCGCGTAGAACAGCAATGTTCCGAACAGGCCGAGCAGCACGATGGCGACGAACACGCGCGTTGTCTCGAACGACCCTTCCGCCTGCAGGATAACATGGCCAAGCCCCTGCTCGGAGGCCACAAACTCGCCGGCAATCGCGCCAACCAAAGCGAGCGAGATCGCAACCTTCATGCCGGAGAACAGGTATGGCAGCGCATTGGGCATGCGCAGACGCCACAATGTCTGCAACCGCGTGCCGCCCATCGCCGCAAACAGATCGACAGCGTCGGGATCCACGGACCGCAGGCCAAGCACCGCGTCCACCACGATGGCAAACAACGCGATCAGGAAGGAAATCGCGATTTTCGAGGCGGCACCCGTGCCCATCCAGATGATGAAGAGCGGCGCCAGCGCGATCTTCGGCACAGAGTTCAGAGTGACCAGCAGGGTGAACAAGGTGCTTTCCAACAGGCGCGAGAACACGATGCCAACGGCCGCAAGCGCGCCGATCACCAGCGCAAAGGCGAAGCCGGCCAGGGTGGCGCCCACGGTGATCATGGAATGATTGAGATACCAGAGGGGGTCATCGAGGAATTCGGTGACGATCGCCGAGGGCGTCGGCAGCAGATAGGCGGGCGGGTGGAAGGCCATCACGCCGAACTGCCACAGCGCAAAGAAGCCGATCAGCACGCCCCAGACGCGCAGACGATGCATCCATTCATTCGTCATCGCGATTATGCCGCCCACGCAGCATCCCGAAGCCCTCGAAAATTCCCCTGATATGCGCAACATGCGCGCCGAATACCGGGCTCTCGCGCACCGATAGCGGGCGCGGGCGCGGCAGATCGATGTCGATCACCTCCACCACCCGGCCAGGCGAGCGCGACATCACCACAATGCGATCGGAAAGAAACACCGCCTCGGGGATCGAGTGGGTGACGAACACCACGGTTTGACCGGTTTGCAGCCACAGCCTCTGCAACTCGAGATTCAGTTCGTCGCGTGTCATCGCATCGAGCGCGCCAAAGGGCTCGTCCATCAGCAGCAGTGAGGGATCAAGCAGCAACGCGCGGCAGATCGCCACGCGCTGGCGCATGCCGCCGGAAAGTTCCCACGGGTGGCGGTGCTCGAAGCCTTCGAGACCGATCAGATTGAGGAGCTCCGCGGCCCGTCGTTTGGCAACATCGGTGTCGCTGCGACGAATTTCAGCGGGCAGCAGAACGTTGCGAATGACTGTCAGCCAGTCGAGCAGAACGTCGCGTTGAAAGACGATGCCCATGCCAGGCGGGGGCGCGTTCACCGGCCCGCCATCGACCTCGATCGCACCACCGGTGGGATGATCGAGCCCGGCGATGCAGCGCAGCAGGGTGCTTTTTCCGCAGCCGCTGGGACCGAGCAGTGAGACAAAGGACCCCGGCGCGATGTCGAGTGAGACATTCGCCAATGCCTGGAACGGCGCGCCCTTGCCGGCATAGGTTTTGGCGACGTCGCGCAGGGCGACAGCGGTAGCCGTCACGGCATGAACTGGTTGGTGAAGTAGACGGCGGCGGGCTGGGCGGTCTTGATCATGCCTGAGCTGGCAAGTGATTTCGCCGCGTCGTCCCAGTCGCTTGCGGCCTGCCAGCCCATCGGATGGCCCGCGGTGGCCGGCGTATCGAGCAGCTTCAGATAGCCCTCCAGCTGCTCCGTCATCACCTTACGATCGAGCTTCTCGCCGGGCCGGCCTGCAACGATGGCATCCACCGCTTCGGCCACGTGGCCATCCACGGTATACACCCAGGCCTTGTTCAGGATCGGCACCAGCTTGGCGAGCATTGTCGCACGCGCGGTGATGTCTTCCTTGCGGACCGCAAGCCCAAAGCTGGGAACGCGCAAACCGATCGCGGAATAGGGAAGCGCGCGCGACGGGCGTTTGTCGCCAATCATCGGCGCCAGATAGGCAACGGTGGTGATGGCGGCGTCAACATTGCCGGACACATAGGTCGAGGCGAGCGCGGAGCTATCGACACCCACCAGGTTCATGTCGGATTTGCTGAGCTTGGCGATGCCGAAGAACGCTTCCATCATTGCCGCCGAGCCGCCGCCCAGCGGATAGGCGATGCGCTTGCCGATCAGGTCTTTCGGTTCCTTGATCGGGCTGTCCACGGGCACCATCACGCCATTGTCGCCGGCGCGCACGAAGCAGGATACCGAGGTGATCGCCATCCCCTTATCGATCGCCGCCGCCATCACCGCCAGCTGGATGAAGCCGACATCGATCGCGCCCGAGCCGAGCAGCTGCGCGGTGGTGGTGGAGCCCTTGCCGTCCTTGATCTCGACATCAAGGTCGGCCTCCTTGAACCAGCCTTTCTGCTGGGCGAGGAACAGCGGGCCATGCGCGCCGTAGGCGGACCAGTCCGTCATGATGCTGAGATGATCGGCCGCGCGACCCGCAGCCGGCAGCAGCAGCACGCACGCAACGACCGAAGCGATCAGACCCCGCATCTTGAACATCCCCTTGTTGCCGCGCACGAACGAGTGGTCGATCAGCGCGCGGATGGTGAACCTCCCGAAAAGCTCTTCAATATCTGTGCCGGACTCACCGGCGCCTGGCTGAGATGCGCGCCAAATGGCGCCAGCGCATTCTCGATGGCCGAGATGATCGCCGCAGCCACCGGCACCGTGCTCACCTCACCCACGCCCTTCGCCCCCAGCGGGTTCAGCGGAGAGGGCGTCTGGCGATAGATCAGGTCCATTCGCGGCACTTCCGGTGCCGAGGGCAGCAGATGATCGGCGAGCGATGTGGTGACTGGCTGGCCTTCGGCGTCGTAGCCCATCCATTCGAACATCGCATTGCCCAGACCATGGGCAATCGAGCCGTGAACCTGGCCATCAACGATCATCGGGTTGATCAGGATGCCGCTGTCCTGCATGGCGGTGTAGCGGAGTATCTCCACACCACCGGTCTCCGGGTCCACCTCCACCTCGGCGACGTGGCAGACATTGGCATAAGCCAGCTGATCACTGCGGAAATTGAAGGTGGCGTCACAGCCCGGCTCGATGTCGGCGGGCAGGCCCGCGCCGGGTGAGCCACGCAGAACATTGGCAATCTCTGCCAGCGACTTGCCGGCCTGTGGCGGTGTGCCCACCACATGCACGCGACCGTCGGTGAGCACCAGATCCTCCTCCGATGCCTCCATCAGATAGGAGGCCATCTTGCGCACCTTCACCGCCACCGCCTTGGCGGCGAGCTGTACTGATGAGCCTGCCATCACCAGCTGGCGGCTGCCGAAGCCACCCAGGCCCAGCGGAATCGTGCGGGTATCACCGGCAACAACGCTGACCTGGTCAGGCTCGATGCCAAGCTGCTCGGCACAGATCTGGGCGAGTGCGGTCGCCAGCCCCTGCCCCATCGCCGCGGCACCGGTGAACACGCTCACGCGACCCGACGGCATGATGCGGACCATGCCGGATTCGAAAGGACCCCGTCCGGTGCCCTTCACGCCATGCGCGATGCCGATGCCGCGATACCGCCCGGCCGCTTTCGCGTGTTCCAGGCGTGCGGGAAATCCGTCCCAATCGGCTGCCACCAACAGTTCATCCTGACAGGTGGGATAATCACCGCAATCATACCAGATCGCTGCACCCGAGCGCGCCTTCAGCGGCTTTTCATAGGGCATCTTGTCGGGGGTGACGAGATTCAGCCGGCGCAGCGCCGCGCGATCCATGCCCAGCTTGGCCGCGGCCGCATCCATCAGCCGCTCCATGGCGAAACAGGCCTGCGGATAGCCCGCGCCGCGCACCGTCAGAACAGGTGTCTTGTTGGTCTGAGCTGCAACCACGGCAAGCTTGTAGCTCGGCACGACATACGGCCCGGGCAACGACGTCGCGGCATTGTAGGCGACATTCACATCCTGCATCGTGTAGGCACCCTGATCATGGATCATGCTGCCCCGCACGCCGCGGATCTTGCCATTGCCATCCAGCGCCAGTTCGATGTCCCAATACTGGTCGCGTTCCTGGATCGAGCCAATGAAATGCTCGCGCCTGTCCTCCACCCATTTCACGTCGCGCTTGAGCAGGCGCGCAGCGGCGATGATGGCGAGTTCCTCGGGATAGACGGCATATTTCGCACCAAACCCGCCGCCCACATCGGGCGTGGCGAGCTTGAGCATGTTCTCGTCCAGGCCAAGAACCTCGCTCGCCATATAGAACAGCTCATGCGGCATCTGGGTGGATGACCAGACGGTGATTGTATCCTCGGCGCGGTCATAGCGCGCGAGAATGCCGCGCAGTTCGATCGGGTGCGCGCCACCGCGATGCTGCCAAAGTTCCTCATGCACAACGCATGCGGCGCCGGCGAACGCGCCATCCACATCGCCGTAGCCGACCTCGAAGCGGCCAACCACCGGATCGGGGTGATCATCGCGCACCCGTGGAGGATTGGGCTTCAGCGCGTCGCGGCAATCCACCAGGGCGGGGCGCGTCTCATATTGCACATCCAGCAGGGCCGCCCCGTCCTCCGCCAAATACCGTGTCTCGGCAACGACAATGGCGATCGCCTGGCCAACGAAGGCGACCTCGCCATCAGCCAGCACCGAGGCGGTGACTGTCGGCGGCAGCTTGGATGACCGGAACCCCAACGGCATGCGGGTGCGCGCCATGTGCGGGCGCAGGTCATCGAGCGTGATCACCCCGACCACACCCTTCAGCGCGAGCGCGGCGGACTTGTCGATCCCGACGATCTTCGCGTTGGGATGGGGGCTGCGCAGGAAGGCCGCATGCAGGGCGCCCTCGGCAGGAATGTCGTCCAGAAAGCGGCCAAGACCGCGCAGCAGCGGCCCATCCTCGAGCCGCTTCAGACGCGCACCGATCTGCGTGCTCATACCGTTGCCGGCGCCTCGCGCAGACGTTTCGCCGTCGCAAGCGCGGCGTCAACGATGCCCTGATAGCCGGTGCACCGACACAGGTTGCCCGAGATCGCGATGCGCACCTCCTCCTCCGACGGATCGGGATTGTCGCGCAGCAATTCGATCAGGGTGGTGAGCATTCCCGGCGTGCAGAACCCGCATTGCAGGCCATGGAACTCGCGGAATGCCTCCTGCAGCGGGTGCAGCCCACCCTCATAGGGGCCATCAATGTCGGCGATCCCCTCGATGGTGGTGATCTCAGCGCCATCGGCCTGCACCGCCAGCATCAGGCACGAG
>CAIVDX010000570.1 GCA_903904805.1 uncultured Rhodospirillales bacterium | reverse complement strand
GACGCGCCGGCGCGGCTGACCGCGCAGAGGATCGCGAATTGGAGGATTTCGCCGGCGGCCTTGTGCGCCATGCCCTTTATGCCATCTATCTTGCCATGCAGCAGGATGACGTGCGTGCGCCGCTGCCATGGTTTGTCCAAAATCTCACGGAATACTGGCAGCGTCAGACCGCGTTGGTCGCCGTGCTTGATTTCATCGGCAGCATCACAACGACCGCCCGATCACAGGAGGCCGAGTGGGCCGCAAGACTCGCCGGCGCCGTTCGCAACCACCGACCTTGATCCCGCCCCATGGCAATCTCGCGGCATAGCAGCCGCCGCGCTCCCCTGACCGGCAGCTTCCTGGACCAACGCCTGCAAGGCGCGGTGTCGTACGACCGTATCGCGGGCTACTTCCGGTCATCGGTTTTCGAGGTCGCGGGCGAGGCGTTTGAGGCTGTCAAAGGTCCCATTCGGATCGTCTGCAACTCTGGGCTCGATGCCGCTGACGTGACGACGGCCAGGGGCACGGCCCAAGCGCAGCGGGCAGAATGGTGTGAAGCCGAGCCCGAGCGGATGAGCGACCTTCAGCGGCCGCGGTATCAGCGCCTTGCACAGATGTTGCGCGGAGGCCTCGCCAAAGTCCGGGTCCTGCCAGACGCCAGCTTCGGCCTGATCCACGGCAAGGCCGGCGTAATCCGCTATGGGGACGGACGCGCGATTTCGTTCATCGGGTCGATGAATGAAACCCGTGAGGGCTGGTCACAGCACTATGAGTTGCTGTGGGAAGACGACGCCGAGGAAGCCGTGCGATGGGTTCAAGAGGAGTTTGAAGCCCTTTGGACGCATCGTGATGCCCGCGACCTCTCCGACGCGATTGTCGCCGACGTCGAGCGCATCCTCGCGCGCGTGCTGGTGCCCGTTTCGGACTGGAAACCGAAGGGGCTGAGCGAGCCACAGGCGCCTTTCATCGAAGCGCCGGTTGAACGGCGTGCGATAGGTTTAGCACCGCATCAGAAAGCATTCGTCAGCGAAGTGATGAAGGAGATCGAAACCTTTGGTTCTGCGCGCTATCTGTTGGCTGACGATGTCGGCCTCGGGAAGACAGTTCAGCTTGGCATGGTTGCTGAGCTGATTGCCTTGACGGCTCAGAAGCCGGTGCTGATCTTGGCTCCAAAAAATCTGCTCATCCAATGGCAGGGCGAGCTGCGCGATATGCTCGCGGCACCGAGTGCGCGGTGGGACGCGGGGCGTTGGATTGTCGAGGATGGATCGGAGTGGCCGGGCCCCGTTACCAACTGCCCGCGCCGCATCGGTATTTTCCCGACCAGCTTAATAACCGCGGGGTCTGAGCACGCTCAACCATTGCTGACGATGCGCTTTGCCTGCGTGGTGTTGGACGAGGCGCACAGGGCTCGGCAAAGCCGAGCTCTCGGCAGTGACCCCGCGCCAAATCTGCTGCTGCAATTCATGACCAGGCTGGCATCAAAGACGGACACCCTGCTGCTTGGCACAGCGACCCCGATACAGACGCATCGCGAGGAGCTGTTCGACCTTTTGCGTCTCCTGGCGACGGGGTGTGAGCGAGTCATGGGGGGCATGTTTTCGCCATGGAATGGCGCAGGGCTTGCCATGGACCTCGTGTCGGGCAAGCAGGTACCCACCGATCCGGCGGAAATCTGGTCCTGGCTGCGCAGCCCCCTGCCTCCGAACGGTGAAGACCAGCTGACCGACCGGATACGCGACGAGCTCGGTCTGCCTGCGCGAGTGTGGCAGGCGCCCTTTGACGCCGATCGCGATCTGTCGGCTAGCGTGCGGACTGCGATCGAGTTCGAGGGGTCGACGACGCTGCGGGAGCACAATCCGTTTGTACGCCATGTCATCAAGCGACGCCGGCGCGATCTTCGATATCCAGACGGCAGCCCGTACTTCCCGGAGATTGGCATCAGGCTGCATGGGGAGGGTGCTGATGATGCCCTGGCGATGCCCACCAACATGGAGGCCGCATACAACGACGCCCATGAATTCTGCACGCTGGTTGGCAAACTGCATCCATCGGCAGGATTGCTGAAAACTCTTCTCCTGCGGCGCATCGGTAGCAGCCTCCACGCCGGGCTTCGCACCGCTGAGAAACTGCTGGAGCGCGAGCGGCGCGAGGACGCCGTAGCCGAGGAAGAAGAGGATTTGACCCGCGAGGAACGCGGCCTGGTGTTCGGGCCTGACGAAGCGGCAGTGCTACGACGCGCCGCCCAACGGCTGCGGGACGCGGGTAACGATGATCCGAAGCTTGTCCAGATACTGCGGTGGCTTCGTCAACAGGGCTGGCTAGAGCGGGGCTGCATTCTATTCAGCCAATACAAAGACACAGCCCTCTGGACCGCGCGGCAGTTGTCATCAGCCTTCCCCGCCGAACCGATCGGCCTCTATGCCGGCGCGGGCGAGACGATGATTATGGTCAATGGAACGCGGCATCCTGCTACACGGACTGAAATCCAGGAGAAGGTGAAGAATAGGTCGCTGCGGGTGCTCACAGCCACCGATGCAGCGTCCGAGGGGCTGAATCTTCAGCGCCTTCAGACCCTGATCAATATCGACCTTCCCTGGAACCCAGCCCGATTGGAACAGCGGAAAGGCCGCATTGAGCGTATCGGGCAGGAGGCGCCTGTCATCGACATTGCCAATCTACGATACCGCGGATCTGTGGAGGATGATGTGCACGCGGCCCTGTCCAATCGCCTACGCCAAATCCGCGACGTCTTCG
>CAIVDX010000569.1 GCA_903904805.1 uncultured Rhodospirillales bacterium | reverse complement strand
CGGGTAGGGGATGCGGTGGCAGAGATAGAGCAGGTCGCGCATGGGCGGAGTGCTACACGGCAGGCGGTGCGGGCGCCATATCGTGGGCTCACGAAGAGCTGAGATGGGGCACCCTCTGGCATCGGGCGCGAAAGTGCTATTCAGCCGGCGCGCGATGGGGCGCGACGGTATGTGAGGATGGGCAGCGGGCATGAGCATGGCTTGGGGCAATCGTGGCAGTCTGGTCTTCGCGGCGTTGGTGGGGATCGCGGTCGTCGCATCGGGCGGCGCGCGGGCGCAGCAGGGGATCAATCCCGACGCGCCGGCGGCCGGGGCGGGCGTTCCGCAGGACCCGATGCATCGCAGCGGCAGCAGCGGGTCGGGGGCCGGCAGCAGCGGCTTCATGCCGGGCAAGAAGGCGCCGGTGGTGTTGCCGACGCTGAAGGCGGACCCCGAGGTGTGGCCGCGGCTGGAGACCGGGGCGATCCTGTGTCGGACCAAGGATGATCTGCTGGAGCATCTGCGCGCGGTGGATGCGCGGCGCGATGGGACGGGCGGGGCGCTGGAGCCGGCGGGCTGCGTGAAGATGCGGGCGAAGACCGGGGTGAATATCGTCTCCCGCGCCGGGCTGGGCCGCACCCAGGTGGCGCTGCGGGATGATCCGAAGCAGACCGGTTGGACGGACGCCTATCTGCCGGACCGCAATCCCGGCAAATAGTCCGGCTGCTGGTCGCCCTGGTCGGGGCGGGCGGTGGCGCGCATGGCGCGGCCGGCCAGCAGCAGGGCGGCACAGCTGGCGACGGCGAGCGGGGCGGCGGCCAGATGCAGCAGGTCGGGCCCGGTCCAGCTCAAGGTGAGCAGTTCGCCGCCGATCAGCGGGCCGAGCAGGGAGCCCATGCGGCCGACGCCGAGCGTGTAGCCGACGCCGGTGGCGCGGACATGGGTGGGGTAGAGCACCGAGCTGGCGGCGTTGATCGAGCCCTGGGCGCCGATGATGAAATAGCCGCAGAGCACGTTCAGCAGCAGCAGGGCGGTGGCCGAGGTGCCGAAGCTGCCCATGGCGGCGACGGCGAGGGCGGCGCAGGCGCAGCAGCTGCCGATGACGCGAAACGGGTTCACCCGGTCCATCAGCAGGCCCATGCTGAGCGAGCCGCAGGTGGCGCCGACCTGAAAGAGGGTGGGCATCATGATGGCCTGCTGGGCGCTCATGCCGGCGTCTCGGGCCAGGACGGGGACCCAGTTCAGCACGAAATACATCACCAGCAGGATGCAGAAGCAAGCGATCCAGAAGGGGATGGTCAGCGCGGCGCGGCCTTCGATGAAGAGATGGCGGATGGGCACGCCGGTGCGGCTTTCGTCAGTAACGATGAAGCGGGCGTCCGGTGAGAGGGCCAGCGATGGCGCGATGCGGCGGGCGATGGTGCGCACCTGCCCTGCCCGCTCGGGTTTGCCGGCGAGGAAGCGAACGGATTCCGGCAGGAAGATCATCAGGATCGGCACGATCGCCAGCGCGAAGGCGCCGCCGAACAGATACATGGAGCGCCAGCCGAACAGCGGCACCAGGGCGGTGGCGACCAGGCCGGAGAGCGAGCCGCCCATGCTGATCGAGGCACCCACCAGCGTCATCAGGAAAAAGCGGTTGCGCCGGGGCATGTATTCGGCGGCGAGCGAGAGGCTGTTGGGCAGGGCGCCGCCGAAACCCAGGCCGGCGAGAAAGCGCAGGACCACGAGTTGGCCCGCGGTTTCAGCGAGCGCGGTGGCGAGGGTGAGCAGGCCGAACAGGATCACCGCTGTGATCAGCACCGGGCGGCGACCGAGGCGGTCGGAGAAGGGGGTGAACAGGAAGGAGCCGAGCATCATGCCGAACAGGCCGGCGGAGAAGACGGGGCCGAGCTGATCGGGGCGCAGATGCAGCGCCTCACGGATGGCGGGGCCGGTATAGGCGACGGCCTGGAGGTCGATGCTGTCGCAGATCAGGATCAGCACGCACATCAGGATGCAGCCGAGCTGGAAGCGACCGGCGCGGGCGCGGTCGATGGTGTCGGTGAGGTCGATGATGGGGGGCATGTGTCTGCCTTCAACGGGCGTTTGCGGGCCGCAGGGTGTTCTTGCTTGCGGGCAGCCTCAGCCCGGGCGGGGCGGGCTGTCAAATCGCAGGCGCGCTTGCAAGGCGGCGCGGGCTGTGCGTTGCTTTCGGCCAAATCCATCACGATGAGAGATCGGGCAGCCGCGGGAGGAACCAGCATGAGCGAGGTGGAGCAGACCGATGTGCTGATCGTCGGTGGCGGGCCGGTGGGGCTGGGGTTGGCGGCGGATCTGGGCGCGCGCGGGGTGCGGGCGATCCTGGTGGAGCAGGGCGACGGGCGGATCGATCATCCGCGGGCGAACACGGTGAATTCGCGCACGATGGAATTCTGTCGGCGCTGGGGAATTGCCGAACAGGTACGGGAGTCCGGCGCGCCGCCGGATTTTCCGCCTGACATCATCTATCTGACGGGGCTGCGCGGGCATGAGCTGGCGCGGATCGCGCGGCCGACGCATGGCGGGCGGGCGGCGTTGCCGCACACGCCGGAGCGCTCGCAGCGCTGCAATCAACTCTGGTTCGATCCGATTTTGCGCGGGCTGGTGCGCAGCAAGGACAGCGTTTCGTTACGGTATGCGACCAGGCTGGAGGAATTCAGCCAGGATGCGGACGGCGTGGACGCGGTGGTGCGCGATCTTGCCAGTGGGGACCAGCGGGCCATTCGGGCGCGCTATCTGGTGGCGGCCTGCGGTGGGGCGTCGGTGGTGCCGAGGGCGCTGGGGACGCGAATGGAGGGGATGCCGGTGCTCTCCTACCATCTCAATGTGTTTCTGCGCATCGAGCGGCTGTGGGAGCATCACCGGATGGGAAAGGCTGCTTTCTATATCTTCGTGAATGAGAAGGGACGCGATGCCAGCCTGATCGAGTTGAACGGCACCGATCTGTGGCGGCTGGGCCTGGCGTTCGGCACCGATCGGGCGGCGCGGGAGAGGGTGGATGTGCCGGCGATCATTTCGCGGCTGATCGGCGACGATATTCCCTATGAGGTCATTTCCTCGCTGCCATGGACATGCCGCTCGATCGTGGCGGATCGGTGGTCGGAGGGGCGGGTGTTTCTGGCCGGCGATGCGGTGCATCAGCATGGGCCGGCGGGCGGCTTCGGGATGAACACCGGGATGGGCGATGCTGTCGATCTCGGCTGGAAACTTGCCGCGATGGTGCAGGGCTGGGGCGGGGAGGTGCTGGGCGAGAGCTATCAGGCCGAGCGCAAGCCGGTGGCGGCTCGTAACGTTGCCGAGGCGACCGAGAATATGGTGGAGTTTGTCGACACGCCTGATCTGAGAGGCATCGATGACGACAGCGCGGCGGGGGCGGCGCTGCGCGAGACGGTCGGTGCGGAGATCATGCGCAACAAGACCAAGCAGTTCGTGTCGGACGGGATCGCGCTGGGCTATCGCTATGATGCCTCGCCGGTGGTGCTCAATGACGGCAGCGCACCGCCACCGGACACGGCGATGATCTATCATCAGACATCGCGGCCTGGCTCGCGCGCGCCGCATGCGTTTCTGGCGGACGGGCGGTCCACTATCGATCTGTTCGGGCGGGGCTTCGTGCTGCTGTGCTTTGGCGGCGCGTCCGGCGCGGCGATCGCTGCGGCGGCGGCGGCGCGGGGGGTGCCGTTCGAGGTGGCTGCCATCGATGATGATGACATCGCGCGGCTTTATGAGCGTCGGCTGGTGCTGGTGCGCCCGGATGGGCATGTGGCCTGGCGGGGCGATGGGGCGCCCGCTGATCCCCTCGCCATCGTCGATCGCCTGCGCGGCGCCGCCTGACTATCCCTAGGGTCACATTCCAGAGGTT
>CAIVDX010000568.1 GCA_903904805.1 uncultured Rhodospirillales bacterium | reverse complement strand
TCGCCCTGCAGGTGCCCGACCCCGAGGCCGCCGCCAAGTTTTTCGAGGAAGCCTTCGGCATGTGGAAGGCCGGCAACGCCCAGCGCGGCGTCTACATGACGGACGGCATCTTCAACGTCGCCCTGCTCAACTTCAAGGACGAGCCGATCCTCGGCTTCGAGGACCGCCCCGGCTATCAGGGCATCCTGCATTTCGGCATGTGGGTGGAAGATCTCGACAAAGCGCATGTTCAGGTCTCGGCCGCCGGCGGCAAGCACCTCACCGGGCGCAAGGAAACCAACCCGAACGTCTTTTACGAGGTGAAGTTCGCCTCTCCCGAAGGGATCATCTTCGACATGACCGAAAGCGGCTGGCCCGGCGCGATCGAGCATGTCGTGCCGGCCACCGAGAAAGAGCCCGCCGAGCAGGCCGGGTAGCAAGGTGCAGACCAACGCCGCGCGCATCTACGAGGCCCTGGCCGAACGCATCATCGCCGGCCGGCTGCCGCCTGGCCGTAAGCTTGATGAGCAGGCTCTGGCCGATGCGTTCGGCGTCTCGCGGACCCCAATCCGCGAGGCACTGCGCGAGCTCGCCGCACGTGGGCTCATCGAGACCATCCCCCGCCGGGGCGCGATTGTCGCCTCCATCGGGCTGCCGCGCCTGGCCGACATGCTGGAGGCCGAATGTGAGCTTGAAGCCCTGTGCGCAAAGCTCGCCTCGCAACGCATGTCCGCTCTCGAGAAAAGCCAGCTGGCGGAGTTGCATGCCAGCACGCGGCCAATGGCCGACAAGCCCGATCGCGCCGCCTATTTCACGGCGAACTCCGCCTTTCACGCGATGATCTGCCGCGGCACCCGCAACGAAACGATGGGCGAGACCATCGCCACGTTGCGCGATCGGCTCGCGCCGTTCCGTCGCACCCAGTCGGAATCGATCGAGGAACGCCTGCACCGGTCATGGGAAGAGCATGACGCGATCCTCACCGGCATCCTCGCCGGGGAGCCTGAGGCCGCCTACGCCGCCATGCGCGCCCATAATGCGCGCCTCGCCGGCGGCGTGATGCGGGTGCTCGAACACCGCCAGCGCGGCACCTCCAGAAAGGCGGCATGATGGACGCGCTGACGGCTCAGACAACAGCATCACAGCTGCTCGCACGGCTGGAGCGCATGCCCTCCAACCGCATCCAGATCCTTGCCCGGATCGTGATGGGATCCGCCACCTTCTTCGACGCCTACGAGGCCATAGCGCTCGCCTATGCGATGCCCTCCATCCTGCGCGAATGGAGCATGGCGCCGGCCACCATCGGGCTGGTGATCGGTGCGGCCTATTTCGGCCAGGTGTTCGGCGCGCTGATCTGCGGCTGGCTCGCTGAAAAATATGGCCGCCTGCGCACCGCCAGCTGGACAGTTGGCGTCTTCGCCGTGATGAGCATCGTCTGCACCTTCTCCTACAGCGCCGTCTCGTTGGGCGCCTTCCGCTTTTTGCAGGGCGTGGGCATCGGCGGCGAGGTTCCGGTCGCTGGCACCTATATCAGCGAGCTCTGCGGCGCGAAGGGGCGCGGGCGAACCTTCCTGCTTTACGCGATGATCTTTCCGGTCGGCCTGGTCGCCGCCGGTGCCACGGGCTGGCTGCTGGTGCCGATCTATGGCTGGCGCGTCATGTTCTATATCGGCGCGCTCCCGGCCGTCATCGCGATGCTGGCACGGCTGCTGCTGCCGGAATCGCCGCGCTGGCTGATCGCCAATGGCCGGATGGCCGAGGCCGAAGCGATCATCGCCGGAATGGAACAGGCCGTCCTCGCCTCTGGCCGCACCCTGCCGCCGCCGTCGGACGATATTGTCGCGCCGATCAGCACCCACAGCCGCTTTCCCTGGCGCGAGATATTCCAGGGCATCTATGGCAAGCGCACAGCCCTGCTCTGGGGACTTTGGATCTGCACCTATCTGATCATCAACGGCCTGACCACCTGGCTGCCGACAATCTATACCTCGATCTTCCACCTGCCGGTGAAGACCGCGATTGGCTTCGGCCTGATCACCAACGCCTGCAGCCTCGTTGGCACATTCACCACAGCCCTGCTGATTGACAAAGTCGGCCGGCGCAATTGGTACATCATGTCGTTCTGCATCAGCACCATCCCGCTCGCGGCCCTGTGGTGGCTGGGCGCGACATCGGCAATGCAGGTGATGGTGCTGGCGACATCAGGCTATTTCTTCATCGGCACGGTTGGCACATCGCTCTACCTCTACACCGCCGAACTCTACCCCACCCGCATCCGCGCTGCCGGATCATCCGCCGCCAGCGCCTGGGCTCGACTCGCCTCGGCCTTCTCTCCCGCCCTCGTCGGCATCATCATCGCCACCAACGGGATCAGCGGCGTGTTCGGTGCGCTGGCATTGGTCTCTGCCGTCGGCGCAATCGTCTGCATCGCCTTCGCCGTCGAATCCCGTCGCCGCATTCTGGAGGAACTCTCACCATGAGCCAGTCCGCCATTCGCCCCCGCAAACTCGGCCACCTCGTGCTCGCGGTGCGCGACATCCACGAATCCGTTGCATTCTACACCGAAATCCTCGGCCTGAAGGTTTCCGACTGGATTTCAGACGAGATGGTGTTCATGCGCGCCGGCGAGGATCACCACGATCTCGCGCTGTTCCAGATCCCCAGGGATTCCGAGGAGATCAACGACCTCCCGCGCTATTCCCGCCCCGGAATGGAACATTTTTCCTACCTGGTGGATGGCATAGAAGCGATGGAAGAGGCTGCCAAATTCCTCCAGGCCCTCAACATTCCCATCGTACGCGGCATCGGCAAGCACGGGCCAGGCGCGAATCTGTTTCTGGTCTTCAAGGATCCCGACGGCAACAATGTCGAGATCTACGCCGAGATGGACCAGATCCCCGCCGACATCGCGCACGAGCCACGCGTGTGGGAACGCAATGTCGAGTCCTTCGACCGCTGGCGCTTCGCCCGCTTTGTCGTCCCACCTCCACCCGCTGTGGTGAAGGAAAAATCCGGCGGTTAGGCCCGCAGCGAACTGCGCACGAACTCAGTCGCGGCTGCGGTGGCGCTCCACTCGGCATCGCTCATCCTCACCCGCCCGGCAAACCGGTTGGAGAAAATTGCGGCGGTGTCAGGCATCGGCGTGCCGGCCGGCGCTTGATACTTCAACACAGTCTCGGCCAAATGCGCGATTTTCGCCGGATCAGCCCAACCCAGCCCCTGTGTTTTCGGGTCGGTGCTGGACAACAGATTCCAACGATGCACCGCCATCCCCAGCCGGACAAATTCCGGCCCGTTGCGCATCAGCTTCGCTTCCGCGACCTCCGACAAGAACAGCTTCAGCGTCTCGTCAATCTGGGTAACGGCGAATTTCACCCCCTCCATCATCCCATCTGTCATCGCCTGGCACAGATCAGGCCGCGCATCAGCGCGCGGCGGCTGCGTCAGCAGCGCAATGTCACCATACATGGGAATGCCGAACTCGCTATACAGCATCAAGCGAATATCGGTGCCACCGGATTTGATGGTGGACAGCATCGAGCTGGCAAATCCAGTGATCGCGTCAACCTGCTTTTCCACCAAAGCCTGATTGCGCACCCGCGCATCCATATTCAGCAGATTGATCCCCTTGAGATCCACGCCGTTGGCCGCGCAAAACGGTGCGAAATAGGCAGCATCGCTTGACGCCAGTGTCTGTGCGACCGTCTTTCCGGCCAGATCCCTTGGGGATTTAATCGGAGAATCCGCTCGCACGGCCACACCCATCGCGGGATCATAATCCATCAACGCCAACGACCGCAGCGCGACCTTCTGCGTCGCCAACTGGATCACCACCGACGCGTTCGAGATTCCGAAATCATACTGCCCGTTCACAACCGCCTGCGCAGCTGGAATGGAGCCGTTGCCACGCGAGATCGCGACATCAAGTCCGCGCTGCTTCCAATACCCATTGGCGTGAGCGGCAAACACATAGGCGAAAAATCCCTCCGGCAGCCAGGACAAGGTGAAGGTGACCTTCTCCAACCCCTGCGCGTTCAACCTGCTCCGCAGAGCGGGCATCGCGAGAGCCCCACCGACTGCGGCGCGACGTGTCAGGTGTAATACACTCATGTGATGGACTCCGCCTCGGCAATGCTGTCGAGCAGTGATGTGCGGCGCAGGAAAGCCCGCGCACGTGCAGGATCTTCCGCATTGCGGCGAAGCTCATCCTGGTTCCTCTTGCGGATCTCGGGATCCTTCTCGGCCAATGCACGCTTGTTGCGGATGGTTTGCGCCTGGGTATGCTGAATCGCGATGTGCCGACGCTGCCGGTCATAACGATCAAGCAGCGCCTCATCGGCCCCTTCATGCAGAATGGCAATCAACTTGTCGGCCAGATTGATCGCGTCATGCACGCCGGAATTCAGCCCCATACCACCGATCGGGCTGTTCACATGCGCGGAGTCCCCGGCCAGCAACGCGCGGCCACCACGGAACTTTGCCGCAACGCGCTGATGAACCGTGTAGAGGTTGCTGCCAAGTATCGTGTAGTCACGTGGATTTGGCAGGAAGTTTTGCATCCTCGCCTGCAGTGCTTCGGGGCTGCAGATCACATCTGGATCGTCATTCGGATCGGTCGGAAAATGCACCCGCCAGCGCTCCGGCGGGCCGATCCAGCGAAACAAGTTCGACCATTCCACCGGGTCTGAAATGTAGTTGCGATCCTCATAGCCATGGGAGCGGAAATCATAGGCCACCTCGATGTTCAAGGTACGATCGGGGTAAGTGAAGCCCTCAAACTCGATATCGAGCTCCTTGCGCACGATGCTGCGCGCGCCCTCGGTTCCGACGATATAGCGCGCGGTGAACTGCACCTCGTCGCCATCCTCCGTATGGGCGGTCGCCACGATGCGATCACCATGCTGCACAAAGCCATCCAGAGTGGTGCGCATATGCAGATCGATCAGCGGCGTCTGCTTAGCCACCGCAAGCGCGACCTCCACAATCTTGATGCGCTCACATTGCAGCACATAGGGAAACTTCGTGTCATTTCCGAGCAGCGCGTGATCGAATTCCGCGACCATCGTCTGCGTCGGGCGATCCCAATATTGAAATTTCGGCGCGATGAAGCCGCGTTTTTCCAACTCGGGATACAAGCCCAGCCGATCATACATCTCCAGCGTGGCCGGATGATTGGTGCCCGCACGCGGCACCTGGTCGAGAAAATTATCATCACCCAGCGTCTCGATCAGCGTGACCGACACCCCTGCCTGCGCCAACGCGAGCGACAGGCACAGGCCCACCGGGCCCGCACCAACGACCAGAACGTCCTGCATGTCAGACGGACTCTTTCTCAGCCGGAACCACTTCCTTCACCGCACCGGCCCAACCGTTATGTGTGAGGTCAAACACAATACCGAGTGGGTCCTTATATTTGCATTCGTAGAACGAGTTCGGTGAGGTCGGGCGACCCGCCAGATAGCTGCCGCCTGCCGCCTGAACCTGCGCCTCGGCCTCCGGCAGGTCATCAACCCACATGCCGAAATGATAAATGCCAATCCGCTCTTTCGGATCATTTTCATCCACCTTGAGCAGCGCGACATTCATCGTGCCATCGCTCATATAAATGCCGCGCCGGGCGTTGCCCGCACGGTGGAAGCCGAAAGCATTCTCAAAGAAGGTCGCCGCCGCCTCGGGATCAGGAACCAGCAGGGCGATGTGACGCAGCTTGGATGACATGGTGAACTCCTCCGATGAATACAAAGCCTATCTGGCGCGGATCATCCGACCCGCAAGCAGTTTGTCGCAATCCGCAGCAAATATCATACCGCCGGCGCGCGCGCCTCGGGTAGCGCGATCAGGCGGCGCGAAAATGCTCAATAATCGCCTCGATCGCCTGCCGTGCCTCGGCGCGCTCGGGATGCTTGGTGATGAACGTGTGCGGCTGGTCCGCGAAATGCCGCAGCGTCACATGCCCGCCGCGTGCCCTATAGGCAGTGGCGAAATCATCCGCCATTGTCGGCGTCAGGATCACATCGGCGGTGCCCTGCAGGATCAGCGCCGGCGGCAACCGCACCGCCTCGCCGCGTTGCAGGATCTGCGTGGGATTACCCTCGGCCATCGCTGCCTCGTCAGGCCAGTAGGCATCATGCGCCGCGATGTGCTTGTCCATCGCTTGGGCATGCGCGTATCGATACCGGGCCAGAGGATCAAAGACTGCCCAGCCCAGCGCCACCGACGCCAACAGCGCGCTTCCAGGCTGCGGGAGTGCGGAATAGCGCGCATCCTCCGGCCGCATCGCCGCCAACATCAGCTGGTGACCGCCACTGGAGGTACCGACGCCGCACACCGGCAGCCCACTCATCGCGCTCAACCAACGGATCGCCGCGTGGATATCTGCCACCGGCTCCGGATAGCGTGCGATCGGCGGCATTCGAAAATCCGGCGCCATTACCAAAAACCCAGCCTCGGCAAGCGCGGTATCGATCACCGCGTTGGTGAGTCGACTCTCACGCGTCCAGGTGCCGCCATGGATATCGATGACCGCCATCGCGGGCGTCGAGACAGGATGATAAATGCGCGCCAGCAGCGGACCAGACTCATGGACGAGATATTCCACATCCTCGCTGCGCACGGCGGCCATCTCAGCCACCGACGGCCAGTGGCGCACCCATCCGCCGCAGACAGGCAATCACTGACAGGGCGGTGATGCGACCAGTCTTCGGATTCTCGCTCGGGATGTTGGCGATCGACATCTCGAAGCTCGCACTGTCGGAATCGACAATAATCTTATGCGTGTTGCGCTCCAGCGCCGGGTCCGCCCAGATCTCCAGCGTGGTACGATCCGGCCCAATGCCGGCGAGCGAGAGCGCCACGGCGACATTCAGATTAGCGGGAAAGCCGATCGCCGCCTCCCGCGCGCTGCCCTCGAAAATTTTCATCGGCGCATTGATCCGGCTGATATCGATCCCACGCTCCTCCAAAAATGGAGCGCCCAGCAGGCCTTTCACTGGCTTGCGCGTGATCATCCGCACCGAGTGGATGGTGCACTCAGCCGCGGCGGAGACCGCATCAAGCCCCAGCAGAGCGCCGGAGGGAACAATAATGCGCCCGCCGGTACGCCTGGCCAACTCGATCAGATCCTCATGCGCCAGCAGCGCGCCAACCGAGAGGATCACCAATTTCTTGCCCGCCTCAAGTGTAGGCTCCGCAATCTGGCGGAAAATTGCGGCCGGCGCGCACTCAACAATAATATCAGCCTCATTGGGCAACTCATCGAGTGGCAGTATCGGCACCGCGCTACCGATGGAGTTCAGCCAGTCACGGGCTCCAACAGCATCACGCACCGCAACGGCCGAGAGAGTGAGGCCAGGGATCTTGCCGCCGGCAAGAAGCTTGGCGAGCGCGCGGCCGATCGCACCAAGACCGGCGATGGCAACGCGTTGAGGGGATGGTGTGTTCATGACTGCAGTCTGCCGCGAAGTTTTCCCGATGGCCAGCCTGCTCAGTCCAGCAGATTGTCCTTCAGACGGTCGCCCGCATACTCCTTGCGGCTTAGCCCTCGGCGCTGCAGTTCGGGCACAACGTAATCCACAAACTCACGGATGTTGCCCTGCGCGGAAAAGCCACGCGCCAGCATGAAGCCGCCATTCGCACCGGTTTCCTCATGCAGCATCTCCAGTCGGTCGGCGATCTGCGCAGGCGTGCCGGCCGCGACCAGAATACGATCGGTGACGAACTGGCGACCAAACTCCTCGATGGTCAACGCCGGGTCGGTGGTCTTCAGCAACTCCTCGAAACTGCCCCAATGCACATTCTGCGCGCGTACCATCTCGGCCGCGTCGATCAGCCTTGCCCCCTTCGGCAATGTCGAGAAATCCAGGCCGTACATCGATGACAATTCAATCAGCCCGGCCTCGGGCGGAATCGCATCGAGATAGGCCTGCTCCTTGCGCTTCGCATCCGCCAGACTCTCGGCCACCTGGATGCGAACCGACCACAGGATGCCCAGATCGCGCGGGCTGCGTCCCTTGTCCACCAGCATTGTATCGAGCTTCTGGCGATGCGCCTTCATGCTCTCGATGGTACGCCGTGTGCTGAACTGCAGGTCGGCATAGCTGGTCGCCAGATCCATCCCCGGGCCCGACTGACCTGCCTGGATGATCACCGGCCGTCCCTGCGGCGATGGCAATGCCGGCAGCGGTCCACGCACATTATAGTATTTGCCCTCGAAGTTGAGCGCATGCACCTTGTCTGGATCGCCGAACACCTGATTCTGTTTGTCCAGCTTCAGCATGTCCGGCTCGGTCGACTCCCACAACATGCAGGCGACTTTTAAATGCTCCTGTGCGCGATCGTAGCGCGCATCATGCTCGACCATCTTCGAATAGCCGTAGTTTGCGGCCTCATTCTTCGAGCGCGAGGTCACCGCGTTCCAGGCGATACGCCCGCCGGTGACGTGGTCGAGCCCGTTGAACACGCGCGCGACATGGAACGGATGCTGATAGGTGGTGGACATGGTGATGCCGAAACCGATCCCCTTGGCCGCGCGTGACATGATCGGGATCATCGGCCCCATGTCATGGCGCGGCCAGCGCGTGCCCAGCCGCACCGCGGTGCGGAAATCACCACCATAATCCTCCGGTGTTCCGCCGGAATCGCCGAAGAACAGCATGTCCATCTTGCCCCGCGCGGCAATGCGGGTGATGTCCTCGTAGAATTCTGGACCGGAATAATAGGAATAATTCTCCCACTCGCCCGGCAATGACCACAGGTAATCGGTGTGGACATGCGAGAGATCGGCGGCGAGATGCATCAGGCGTGAGCGCGACATGTCTGAATTGGCTCCTTCAGGCGCCCATGGCCTGGTTGAGAAATGCCGTGTTGGCCTCGGCCTTCGCCCATTCCGCCGCACTCAGTTTGATCGCGCCGGCATGGGTGTTGGGAAAGATTCTTGAGATATCTGGCATCGCAGTACCAGGCTCGGCCTGATACCGCAGCACCAGAGCCGTGGTGTCGGCCAGTTTCACCGTATCGGTCACACCAAGACCGGCTGTGCGTGCGATCTCACCGGCCAGAACATTGAAACGCTGCACCGCCATGCCGAGCCGAGCGAATTCCGTTCCGTTCGCCGTCAGCTTCAATTCTGGAATCTGCGATGTGAACTCAGCAAGTGCGGCATCCGGCTCAAGCAGGCAGGCCCGCACGCCAGCCATCAGCCCGTCTGCGACAGCCTGGCACAGCGAAGGCTCCTTAGCCGCCATAACCTCCTGCGTCAGCAGCGTCGCATCACCATAGATCGGCATGCCCGTGTGGCTATACAGCAATTGCCGCACCGGCTTGCCGGCCGCAAGCAACGCCGCCAGATAGGAGCTGGCAAAGCCGGTAACGGCATCAACGGTGCCAGACAGCAGCGCCTTATCGCGCACCTGCGGATCCATCGCCAGGATCTGCACGCCATCAGCGTCAACCTTGTTCTGCTCCAGCCAGGGCTTGAAGAATGCCGCGTCTGACGAACTCACCGCCTGTCCAACCTTCTTGCCAATCAGGTCGGCAGGAGAATGGATTGGCGCATCGGCCGCGAACGCCACGCCCATCGAGGTCTCATAGGAAATCATCGACAGCGCCCGCAGATACAGTCCCTTCGCCGCCAGCAACAGAACAACCGTGGCATTCGACAGTCCGAATTCGAAATGGCCAGCTGCCAGCGCCTGCGCCGCGGTCACCGAGCCATGGCCCCGGGTGATGCTGACATCCAGCCCGCGCTCGCGCCAATAGCCCCGCGCCTTTGCCACATAGGCATAGCCGGAATAGCCGTCCGCCAGCCAGGACAGGCTGAAGCTTGTCGGCCTCAGGCCCTGCGCGTTGAGCTGGCGCCACACGGCCGGAGTGGCCAGTGCGCCGAGTGTCATTCGTCGTGTCAGCATGTCGCCTCCGATGCGTTGGCACCGTGCAACCGCGCCCTCCCCAGGGCGGGCCTAGCCTGACATTGTCGAACGCAGCTGACTAGGCCTGGTGGTCCTCGAACAGCAGCAAGCGGCCGGCATTCGCCAGGCCCAGAAAGGTCGATAAATTATGCAGCAGCGCGGCGATGATCGCGCCCGCAGCACCCAGCGCGCCGGACGCGGCGAGCACAATCAGAATGATCGTCCAGCCCAGCCCGATCGCCACGTTCGCGTGGATCGTGCGCCGGCAGCGCCGCGAGAGGCGAATGGCGGTGGCCAGGCGCCGAAGATCGCTGCTCATCAGCACGATATCCGCCGAGGCGAGCGCGACATCTGTGCCCTGCGCCCCCATCGCCACACCCACCGCACCGGCCTTCAATGCCAGCGAATCATTGATGCCATCGCCGACAACAAGAGGACGCCAGCCCGCATCCACCTCCGCCATGACGCGACGCATTTTTTGTTCCGGCATCGCGTCGGCCTGCACCTCATCGATGCCCAGCGCCGCAGCGATACGCCCAGCCACCGCCGCGCGGTCACCGGTCAACAACATCTGCCGGGAGAGTCCCAGCGAGCGCAGATCAGCCAGGGCCGCAGCGGCCTCGGGGCGCGGCCGATCGGCGAACAGCAGCCAGCCAAGGAGGCGATCACCGCGCGACACGCCGGAAACCGGACCATCATGCGCCGGCGGCGTTGGCACGTTGACGCCGATTCGCGCGAACAGATCCGGCCGACCAAACGCCACGCTCACCCCGTCCAGAGATCCCACCACACCACAGCCGCCGGTCTCGCGCACGCCGTTCACCGGGAGGCTGTGGGGCGCCAGGCCAGCCGCCGCCCGGCTCACCGGATGATTGCTCGCCGCCCCCAACGAGGCCGCCAAAGCAAGCAGTTCTTCCGAAGCGACCCCAGGCTCCGGAAGTGCCTGCGCGAGCGTGAGTTCACCCGTCGTCACGGTTCCCGTCTTGTCGAATATGATCGACGTGACCTCGGCGAGATTCTCCAGAAAGCCCGCCCCCTTGATCAGCAGGCCATGCCGTGCGGCCACCGCGATGGCCGCGATCGAGGTGGCGGGAGCTGCCAGCACCAGAGCACACGGGCAGGCGGCGACCAGAACCGCGAGCGTGGCCGCCGCGTTGCCGCTGGCGAACCAGGTTCCCGCGGCAATGGTCAGCACCAGCGCGAGATATTGCCCGGCATGGCGTTCCAGCAGACGCGTCAACGGAGGTTTCGCACGCTCGGCCTCACGCATCAGGCCGATAATGCGGCCCAGAATTGTCTGGTCGCCGACCCGCGTAACCTCCAGTTCCAGCCGTGCGTCGGTGTTGATCGATCCGGCGAGCACCGCGTCACCCGGCCCCACATCGATCGGCACGCTCTCGCCGGTGAGCGAGGCGGTATCCAGACTTGCCTGCCCTGCCCTGATGAGTCCGTCAGCGGGCAATCTGTCACCGGCACGCAGCTCCAGCAGATCGCCGATGCGCAACGCATCCGTGCGAATCATCTCGATGCCGGCAGGTGTGATGCGCCGCGCCTCGACATTGGCCAGCCGCGACAGCGCGCGGATCGCCTCGCGTGAGCCCAGCAGGCTGCGTTCCTCCAACACATGTCCCAGGATCATCACGATCGGCAGCAATGCCGCGGTCATCAGATCGCCCGCGGCCCAGGCGGCGATCATCGCGATCGCCACGAGCCGGTCGGTGATGCCATGCAGCGAGGGATGCATCAGGCTGCCCCAGGCAGCCGCCAGCACCGGCACCGCGACCAGCACCGCCGCGAGCCCGGCAAGAAGATCCGCGACCGCGGCCTCCTCGGGCGCGAAGAATTGCCAGCCCAACGCGAGACACAGCAGGCCGGCGGCAAGCATCGCCAGAGTGAGTTGCACGCCCAGGATCAGCCGTTCCGCACGCGCCATCAATCCATGCGTCCGCTCCGGCGCTGACGCATGCTCGTGGCTGTGCTCACCGCGGTGCCCATGGTGATGGTCATGCCCATGACCATGCGCGTGGATCGCGTGATCGCTCATGGCTGCGACGCCGGCAGGATCGTGCGTGACGCACCTGACTCATCAACCGATGTCACAGTTCCGGCATGGTTGATGATCGTTGCGATCCGTTCGCGATAGAGCCGATCAAGCATCGTCTGGCGATCGAGGCCGCTGGCCTGGGAACGCAGCGCGTTGATCTCGGCGACCATGCTCTGCGCGCGGGAGATTTTTTCCGCCGCGGCGGCGCGGGCATCGGCGAGGATCTGGTCATGCTGCTGATCGGCGGCCTGGGCGGCCCGCGTGGCGTCGATCTGCGCGGCGGCGCGCCCCTGCTCTGCCATCTGGGTTGCTTCCAGCACAGCGTCAAACGCAAACTTTGCAGCCGGAGGAAGGGATGTCGTCACATCCACCCGACTGACCTCGACCCCGTAACCGCCGCCTGATCGCTCAAGTGCAGCCAAACGACGATTAATCTCCAGTTGCAGGTCGCCGCGCAACGCCGCGCGGCGTGCCTCTGCGGTCGCATCCTCGTCGCCCCGCGCCGAGAGAATGTCGTCGAGCCCGCGCGCGCCGATCACGCTGACCGAGGCCGCCTCGGTCAGCCGCCGCAGCAGCGCCTGCACATGTGGGGCCTGCGTGTGGTAGGCGATGGGCTCGGCGACATGCCAGGTGAGCGAGATATCCAGCAGAACCATGCCGCCGTCGCCAGAGAGGAACAGGCCGACCTCCTTCGCCGGAATCTCGCCCGCCAAGGCCGAGGCAGGGTCGGTCACGCTGTCGCCGGCCGCGGTGCCGATCTGAATATGGGTGCTGTGCTGCCGCTGCGGCCCCGGCAGCAACTCGACATTTTCGAATGGGCGCGGCCAGGCCGTCACCAGGCCAGACGGCTGCACCCGCACCACCTTGCCGAAGCGCAGCACCGCCGCCTGCATCTCCGGCGGCACCTGGCGGATGTTCGAGGCAAGCCACGCCAGCGCCAACACGAAGGTGGCCAGCCGCAGTGCGCCGAAACCGATCCGCAACGATTGCGCGATTGGCCCGTTCGGAGTCTCGGCCTGCTGACTCACGGCTTTGTCGCAGCCGGCAGGTGTGCCAGCGCGCTGAACGGCGGCGCATCGGTGCGCAGCACCAGCCGCGCGTTCGGCCCGATCACCTGCGCCAGCGAATCGAGCGAGCGCAAAAACGTGTAGAGTTGCGGATCACCCTTATAGGCTTCGGCCTGAATCGCCGACGCGGTCCGACTGGCCTCGGCCTCGATCGCGGCGGCCTCGCTGCGCGCCGCGGCAATCTCGATGCGCCCGTCGCGACTGGCGTTGGAACGGATCTCGGCGGCCGCACGCAACCCCTCGGCCGTCCGCTGCGCAGCGATCACCTCGCGCTCGGACTGCATGCGCCCCACCGTCGCCGCGAGCGTGACCTCAGGCAGGCTCAGCCGCTCCAAGCCGATTTCGCGCACACGAATACCGTAAGTGGCTGCTATGGAATTCTCGATCTGGGCACGCAGCCTTGCCTCGAACTCAGCCTGGCGCAGATGGCCGGCATCGGTATTCACCAGATCCGCGAGATCGAAACTCGCTGCCGTCACCTGCAACGCCGAGCCGACCAGGGAACGCAGCTGCCGCGCCGCCTCGTCCGGGTCATTGCGCACCGTCCGCAGATATTGCCGGACCGCATCGGGAGAATGATCGGGCTGCCACACCGCATAGGCCTGCAGCAGAATGCGCAGACCATCGCGCGTGCCAACATCCTGCAGGCCCGTCGAGGTGGAGCGCAACCGCAGATCGACCGGCACTGCCGACTGAATCGGCGCCGGCAGCTTCCAGGCCAGACCAGGCTCGGCAATCACCCTGATCGGATCCCCGAACTGCGTGACCACCACCGCCTCGCCCTGCGTCACGATCACGGCGCAGGCCGCCAGGGCGGCACCACCCAGCACCAGCAACGCCAGCGCGGCACGGATGGCGGTGCGCAGACGACCCGCGGGTTCGGCGACACCATGATGGTGATGATCGTGGTCGTGTTCGTCGTGGGAGTGGATGTGCAGCATTCAGGTTGGCCTCTGCGAGGAAGAGCTGTGCTTTTCTAACAAAAAGAAACAAAAATCCTTTGGGCGTTGTTCACTGTTAGTCATTCGGCGGTGATCCTGGTGTCCCACGAGCGCCGGGCGGGCGTAGATCGAGAACCGGTGCGTTCGCGCCGGTCAGGCGATCATCGATGATGGTGACTGGCACGTTCGCGAGCACCGCGCCCAGCGCACGAAGCCGCTTTTCCAGGATCAACGGCGCCGACGCGGCGTCGCGCTCCGCATCGAACGCCAACGCGTCCGACCTCGCTGCGGACAGCCTGTCGGCCGCGTCGCCCTGCGCCGTGGTCACCGCCTCGATCGCCGAGCGCCGGTTCGAGGCCAGCGTGGCCTCCGCGCGACCCAGCTCGGCGGAGATCTGCGCGCGCGATTCGATCTCCGCGGCCTGCACATTGTGATAGGAAGCCGCCGCCTCGGCGGGCGGGTGCACCGCCTCCACCGCCACCGCCGCGATTTCAATCCCCGCACCCGTGCGATCCACCGCCGCCTGCAGCGCCGCGCGCAGGTCCGCCGCGATCGCCGCGCGATCGGCCACCAGCAACGAGGCGAGCGTGCGCGTGGCGAAATATCTCGCCGCCACGTGTCCGGCCTGGCTGCGCAGGAGTGCTGGCGGGTCCTCGACGCCGTAGGCCGCCGCCAACGCCGCCCCATCACTCAAACCAACGCGCCAGAATACGCGCAAATCCGCTGCCATGATCTGGAAAGATTGCCGCTCCGGCACGCCCGCCGCCGGCGAGGCGATCACCATCGTCAACTCCGCCGGATGCGCCTGTTCCCACAGCCGGTCTTCGCTCGAGGACGGTACCGCCTCGGCATCCAGCATCGCGGTGCCGGTCTGCAGCGTGCCCAGCGCCAGCTCATGCAGCGGGCCAAACTCCACCCGACGCACCGCCGCAAAGGGCCAGGGCGGAATCGCATGCAGCCCCGGCGCCAGCATAGCCACCGGCGCGCCCAGCCGCTCCTCGATCGCGCGCTCCGAACTGCCCACAGAGACCAGCCCGGTCGCCGCCCAGCCGAGCAGCGCGAGGAGCAGCAGCACATGCGGCAATGCCGCGCGCACGTAAGACAGCGCCCAGCTCCGGCTGAAATCGATGCCGAACTGGCGCCGAATAGGGGCGGCGATGCCACCTCCCTCCACACCCTCGACCAGCAGCGTGGCGATGGTGGATGTCACCACCGCGCGCGCGGCCTCGGCAGGCGGGGCCGGCAGAAACAGCCGCCCCAGCGCCCGCAATGACAGCTCAACGCCCACAGCCACCAGAATCAGCGCGGCCACCGTGCCGACCGTCCGCACAAACGGCAGCCCGGCCCCCACCGCCAGCTCCAGCAGGCCGCCGATCAGCGCCGCGCCCAGCGGCACCATGGCGAGAATACGCAGACCGCCAGCCTCGGGCAGGCGCGCGGCCGGCCAGACGGCGATCGAGCGCTCGACGATCAGCAGACCGAACGCCACCACCAACTGCGCGCCACCCAGCAGATAGGCGGCCTCCGGCGAGACCGGCGGGCCACCAACCGGGCGCAGCAGCCACGCGCACGCCGCGCCGGCGAGCGCGATGGGAGGGATCAGCCAGGCCTGCGGCCAGCGCGCGGCGCGCCCGGCATGCGCGGGCAAGCGCTGTGGCAGCCTGCGCAGAAGGCGACCACGCGGCGTCGGCGTCCGCGGGGCCAATCCCGCGCGCACCCGTGCCGCGGCCACCGCAAAGGTTGCGGCAAGCCCAGCAGCAGCGATCAACAGCGCGCCGACCTGCAACCCGATCAGCCCCGAACGCCGCAACTCGGCCAACCACGCCAGCTCCGGCAGCCGAAGCGCCAGCGCATGCAGACCCATCAGCACAGCGGCCAGCGCCAGCGCACCCAGCAGCAACGGCAGCAGCCCGCGCGCCGAGGCCGCCGCCGGCGGCTCGGCGACGCTGTCCTGTCGCGCGGTGGGGATCATATCCATGGCATCGTCCCGCAACTCTGGCCCGGCGCCGGTCTTAGCAAGCTCCGGCCCCGAAAGGGAATCGCCGACCCCCTGCGGCTATTTCCAGCAGGCAATATCGCGCGGGCTGAGCGTCACGGTGCAGCGACCTGCCAGCGTGGCGCTGCTGGCATAGGCGCTGACCACATAGCCGGTGGCCGAGGCGTCCAGCAGACCAAACCCGAACATCGCCTGCGAATAGGCATGGCTGACGGCGGTCTGCACCGTCTCGCCGGCGCGCGGATGCAGAGCGATGCTGGCATTGGCCGGGCTGGTGTAGGTCAGGTCCGCCTTGTCATTCGGGTTCGCCGTCTTGTCGAGCTTGCTGCCACCCACGCCCACGATCAGCTGCGGCGCATAGCGGGTCTTGTCAGCGAAATCGATATATTCGAATTGATGAATATGGCCTGACAGCAGGAACGACACCGCCTCGGGCATGCCCCCTGCGAAGGCATCACGGCCCTGCCCGGCGGTGCCGCCATAGACAGATTGCAACGTCGCGTCGCCGCCATCGATGGTGCCGGTCGCGCCATCGATATGGCCGCCGAGCAGCCCGTAGGCTGGCTTGTGGGCGGCGATCACCGCGTGCGCGCCGGCCGGCAGCGCGGCGAGCGTGGTGGTCAGATCGGCGCTGTAGTTGGCTGCCATATTGGCATCCAGCTTCTGCTCGCTGGAAAAGCTGTCATCGAACACCACCAGCGTCAGCGCCCCGGCCGGCACCAGATAGCTCGGCTTGAAATCCCCGCTGTAGATCGCCTCGCCCGGCTTCGCGGTGGCCGCGCCGGCCTTCGCGCCGCAGGTCTCGTCGGCCATGCTGAACGGGCGCGGCTCAAGCAGCGCGAACCAGCCGCGCGCACCACGCCCGCAGCTTTCATGATTGCCGCGCACCATCACCCACGGCGCCGTCTGCAGCAGCCCCTTCGCAGGGTAGAAGAAATCGAGGTTCCACGCGTCCCAGCTGTCGGCCCATGTCGTTGAGGCATCGTTTGGGCAGCCAGTCGCCTCGGTGCCGCCCGCGGCGGTGCAGGGAACGTCACGATAGAAATAATCGCCGACATGGATGATCAGGTCCGGCTTGAACTGCGCCTCGAAATCGGCCAGCGCGGCGATCGGGAAGGCGACCGGATCATGGCAGTTCTGCCAGGCCTTGCGCGCCATGCGGCACCCGGAATCGGCGATCACCAGGATACGCTGCGGATTGGCCACCGGCAGCTTCAGGCTCGCCCCCGACCCGTCGATCACCGCAGTGCGATGACCGCCCGGAAGCACGGCCTCGCATTCCGTCCAGGCGGTGGTCGCACGCGCCCAGCCATGCGCCCGCGCCTCGCTGTCTGGCAGCATGCCCGGCGTGGTCGCCGCGACGAACCAGGTCGGATAATTCGGCGTCGCGCTGTAATCCCCGCCCAGCGGCAGATTGGCTGACAACGCGGCGGCGTCGAAGCGTGCATGCATGGGCAGTTTCAGCGTGCCATCCACCGTAATGGCCGGGCAGCCCGCAGATGCGGTGTCGATCACCGCGCGCGCGAGAATGGTCGGCACCATCGATGTTGGGGCGTCTCCCCAGGCGACATTGCTGGGCGTGCCGTTGCTGCCCGGCGCGAGCTGGATCCATTGCGCCATGATCTCGGCATGCGCCGGTGCCCCCATCATCACCAACAGCGCCAGCACCAGCATCGATTTCATCGCATCCCCCGGGTCGGTTCGGAAAAATCCAGATCGCCGCGCCGATATAGCGCGTTGAGGCAGGCGGTGTGTGACAGTCTGGCGACGACGCGGCGGCGGCGGCACCGATCATAATGTCGTACCTCGGCAACCGCGCCACCCTGCGCTATATATGGGCGGAGATATCGAGGACCATGATGCGCGCAACAAC
>CAIVDX010000567.1 GCA_903904805.1 uncultured Rhodospirillales bacterium | reverse complement strand
TATCCCAAGCGGATGCTGGGCAGCGGGCTGTCCTGGTACACGCTGATGATCGGCATCTCCTACGGGGTGGGGCCGGTGCTGGGCTCCGCGATCCTGGCGGTCAGCTCGTGGCAATGGTTGTTCCTGGTGAACCTGCCGGTCGGCGCGCTGGCGCTGCTGGTGGGCGCACGTAACCTGCCGATCAATCCCGGTCGGCCGCGCCGGTTCGACTGGAGCGGGGCGCTGCTGAATGGGGCGGCCTTCACGCTGCTGATCCTCGGGCTCGACGGGGTGGGCGCGCCCGGCAACCGGCTGGTCGCCGGGGCGGAGATTGCCGGCGGGGTCAGCCTGGGCGTGGTGCTGTTTCGCCAGCAGGCCGGGCGCGAGATCGGGCTGGTGCCGGTGGATCTGTTCCGCATTCCGATCTTCGCGTTGTCCTCACTGACCTCGATCTGCTCCTACGCCGCGCAGGCGATGGCGCTGATCTCCCTGCCCTTCTTCATCCAGGACAGCATGGGGCGCGGCATCGCAGAGCTTGGCTGGCTGGTGGCGCCGTGGCCGCTGTCGGTCGCGCTGGTGGCGCGGCTGGCGGGGTATCTGACCGACCGCAAGCCGATCGGGCTGCTGGCCGGGGCGGGGCTCGGGGTGATGGCGACGGGGTTGGGCCTGCTTGCCGCCCTGCCCGCCGACGCCTCGGTGGCGAACATGGTCTGGCGGGTGATGATCTGCGGCTTCGGTTTCGGGTTTTTCCAGACGCCGAACAACCGCGCGATGATGACCGCCGGGCCGATCCAGCGCAGCGGCGGGGCGAACGGCGCGATGGTGGCCTCGCGTCTGCTGGGCCAGACCAGCGGGGCGGCGATGACGGCGATGATCTTCATCCTCGCCGGCGGCCACGCGCCCAAAACCGCCTTCGCCGTGGCCTGCGCCTTCGCCGCTGCGGGGGCAGGTGTGAGCCTGCTGCGGCTCACACCGGCTGCGGCGACGCGGCGCTGAGGCGCGCTCAGGCCGCCTGCGCCAGGGTCGGCACGTGCCTGACCTCGTGCGCCTGCAGCAGCGGCAGCACCTCGCGGCCGAAACGGCGGATCTGTTCCTGGAACAGCTCGAACGGCAGAGCGCCAAGATTCATGTTGATCAGCACCTGATTGGCGCCCATCTGCTCGGCCTTGCCAATCAGCCGCTCGGCGACCTCCTTGGGTGAGCCGAAGGCAAGCGCGCCGGCATCGACGCGCTTTTCGACATCCTCCTTGTTGGTCAGGCGGATTTTCGAGCGATCGAGTTCGGCGAAGGGGCGATTCTCCGCACGGATATAGTCGAACGAGGAGGACGCGACATAGCCGGCCTTGCCCAACGCGGCGTTCGGCTGATCACTGCCATGGTGCCACAACGTCTGCACGAAATAGAGGTAGTAGGGCAGATATTCGTCGAGGGCTGCCTGGCGATCGGATGCCACATAGGCGTCGGTGTAAAGGCAGAGCTTGTCCGGCGTGATCTGATGGCCGTGCGCGGCGAGCTGACCGGCGAAATGGTTGACGATGTCAGCCGTCACGCCGGCATGGCCAGCCGAAAGCACGGCGTTGAAGTTGTTCCGTCCGGCCAGCTCGATCGTTTCCTTGCTGCCGGTGAAGGGGATCCAGACCGGCGGATGTGGCTGCTGATAGGGCCGCGGCCAGATGCTGATATCCTTGTATTTCCAGAACTTGCCCTCGTAGGAAAAGGTATCCTCGGTCCAGGCCTTGAGGATGATCTCCAGCGCCTCATCAAAGCGGGCGCGGCTCTCACCCATCGGCACGTCGTAGACGCGATATTCGCGCGGCACGCCGCGGGCGAAGCCGGACATGATGCGGCCTTCGGAGATGCAGTCGGCCATCGCCAGCTCCTCGGCGATGCGCAGCGGGTTGTGCAGCGGCAGCAGATTGCCGAGCAGCAGGAATTTCAGCTTTTTGGTGCGCGCGGCCGCCGCGGCGGCGATCATGTTGGGCGAGACCATCAGCCCATGCGGCGTGGTGTGGTGCTCGTTCAGCCCCAGCCCGTCATAGCCGAGCTCCTCCATCTCCTGCCACAGGGCGAAATGCTCGGCATAGGTGCGGGCGGCGACCTTTGGGTCGCAATGCTCGCCTGAAAGTGGATAGGGGATGAAGCGGTCGGCCTTGAACTGGTCGAAATGCCCCGCGTAGGGGAGCAGGTCCATCAGGTAGACTTTCATCGCGCGTTTCCTCGTTCGGCTTGGATTGTGAATGTGTCGCGTCTGGCCGTGGCGGGCAAGTCGGGCGCGGCTTGACCATGGGGTGGGGGGGTTCATAGGGTTTCGTATCATTGACGGATCGGGAGAGCGCTATGTGGCGGCTGATCATGGCGGCGTGTGGCGTTCTTGCGATGGGAATTGGCGGTGCGGCGGCGCAGTGCGCGCCCGCGGGGCCGACGCGGTGGATCACGCTGGGCACGCTGGCCGGGCCGTTTCCGCGGGCGCATCGGGCGCAGACCTCGAACCTGCTGATCGTGAACGGCAGCTGTTACGTGGTGGACGCCGGCGATGGCGTGGCGCGGCGGCTGTACAAGACCAAGGTGAAGATGATTGAGATCGGCACGATCTTTCTCACCCACCAGCACGACGATCACAGTGGCGGGATGGGCATGCTGATGTCGGTGATCTGGGACAGCAGCCGCACCAGGCCGATCGAGGCCTATGGCCCGAAGGGAACCGAGCGGCTGGTGCAGGCGGCGCGAGACTACTACACGGAAAGTTCGCAGATCCGCATTGCCGATGGCGGGCGGACGGTGCCGATCGCGGGCCTGTTCATCGGCTATGATGTGGGGCCGGGCGTGGTGTATCAGGACAAGAACCTCACCGTGCGCGCGATCGCCAACACACACTTCGCGTTTCACAATGGCGGGCGCGGGGATGATGAGCATGTATCGTATTCATATCGGTTCGAGGCGCCTGATCGGGTGATCATGCTGACCGGGGATACCGGCTATTTCGATGGCCTGATCGAGCTGGCGAAAGGGGCGGATCTGCTGGTGTCGGAAGCCAATTCAGTGGAGGCGCGCAAGCAGCTTCTGGTGCGTGGTGGGCAGTGGGACATCATGAGCGAGACCGAGCGGGCGCGCATCATGGTGCAGGCGGCCAACGGGCATATGTCGACCGCCGATGTGGGCAAGCTGGCGGCGGCGGCCGGGGTGAAGAGTGTGGTGCTGACGCATCTGACCGAGATCGCCGATGACAACTACGCGCCGTGGGCGGACGAGGTGAAGAAGGTCTATGCCGGGCCAGTGGTGATCGCGCGGGATCTTGGCGAGTACTAGCGGCCTCTGGCCTGATCTGCCCAAGCTATCGGCCTGAGCGTCGACAGGACGGTGCTTTTCGAGCGCGGTGCGCGCGTGCTGCTGGTCGCAACCTCCGGGCTTGACGGGTTCGCCGCGACGCGCGGCTTCTATCGGCATATCGGCTACGCTGAGGAGGCGCGTATTCGTGATTTTTACAGCGATGGCGACGACAAGGTCGTTTTCCGCAAGGCGCTGCGATAGCTTGCTCCAGAGCGGCCGGCGACGGCGCACAGGCTGACTTTTTCCCGCAATGACGGTCATGCGATCTTGTCGTGCCCTGCCCGGCCTGCGCATGCTTGGGGGTGTCCGCGCATCAAGACGCGGCTGCCAAAAGGGGAGGATAGAGATGGCCGCCACGACACGGATCGATGTCAGCGAACTGGTCGATTCCGGACGCTTCAATCGCTTCCATCTGCGCATCATTCTGATGGCGGTGCTGATCCTTTGGGTGGATGGCACCGATTTCGCCGCCGCGAACGTGGCCGCGCCCGATATCATCCGCGCGCTGCACACCGATCGCGCGGCGATGGGGCTGGTGTTCGGGGCGGGCAATTTCGGCATTCTGCTGGGCAGCCTGGTGTTTGGCTATGTCGGTGATCTCTATGGCCGCAAGGTCGGCGCGATCGGCGGGGTGCTGGCATATTCGGCACCGGCCTTCCTGATCCTGTTCGCCAGTTCGGTGAACCATATGGTGGCGTTGCGCTTTCTGGCGGGGCTGGGCATTGGCGGCGTGATCCCGAACGTGATCGCGCTGCTGAATGAATGCGCGCCGCGGCGGGTGCGCGCCACACTGGTGAGTTTGGGTTTCGTGGGATACGGGCTCGGCAGTTTCACCTCGGCGCAGATCGTGGCGCATCTCTCACCGATCTTCGGCTGGCAGACGCCGTTCGTGACGGCGGGCACAATGGGGCTGCTGCTCGCCTGCATGCTGTGTTTCACGCTGCCGGAGTCAGTGCGGTTTCTGACCATGCGTGCGCCGGGCTCGGCACGCACGCGGGCGATGATCGCGCGGATCGCGCCTGACCGCATCTTCTCATTGGACACCCGCTTCTTCATCGAGGTGCCGAAGGCGCAGAAGATCGCGATTGGCGATCTGTTCCGGGAAAACCGGCGGGTCATCACGCCGTTGCTGTGGATCTGCTATTTCGCCGACTCTCTCACCTACATGACGCTGATCAGCTGGTTCACCACGCTGCTGACCGATGCGGGGCTGGCACAGAGTGCGGCGGCCAGCAGCTATAGCTGGGGCGCGTTGGCGGCCATTGGCGGGCTGGTGGCGATCGCGCGGCCGCTCGACTGGTTTGGGCCGTTCACCTCGATGGCCACCGCCGCCTGCGGCATGGCCGCGATCCTCACGCTGGCCTGGGGCGGGCTGCCGCTGCCGATCTTCGTTCCGGTGGCGATCGCCGCCTACACGATGTGCAACCTCACCCACAACTCGCTGAATGCGATCGTTGGCTCGTTCTACCCGACCAGCATGCGCGCGAAGGGCGTGGGCTGGGCGACCGGGCTGGGGCGGGTGGCGCTGGTGATGGGGCCGCTGATCACCGGCTACCTGCTCGCCGCCCATCTGCCGACAGCCACCGTGCTCACGCTGATCGCCGCGCCCTATGCGGTGGTGATCGCCACCGCCGGCGGGCTGGGGCTGGTGCGACGGGGGCGCAGCACCTCGGTTCCTGCGGTGACGCCTGCCACCGTCTGACCGGCCTGCCTGCCGCGGCGGGGCATCTTACCAGAGGCGCTCGGTGGCCAGGCGGGCGCCTTCGACCAGGGATGCGAATTTCGCCCAGACGATTTCCGGCTCGATCTCCGGCGGCGTGCCGGGAGCCAGCGTGGAGGCGAAGCCGCAATCGGTGCTGGCGATCACCCGTTCGCGGCCGACAATGCTGGCCAGGCGCAGCACCCGCTCGGCGACCAGCTCTGGATGCTCGACGATGACCGAGGCATGGGTGATGCAGCCTGGCATCAAAATCTTTTCCGCCGGCAGCGTCACATGTTCCCACACGCGCCATTCATGCTCGTGGCGTGGATTGGCCATCTCGAAGGAATAGAAATCGGCTTTGATGGTCACGATCAGATCGGCCAGGTATTTCAGTTCGATGTCCGACGCACGCGGACCCATATTGATACCATAGCAGGTGTGATGCCGCACGCGGTTTGAGGGGATGTTGCGCAGCGCATGGTTCAGCGCCGCGATGCGGATGCGGGCCCAGGCACGGGTTTTCTCGATGTCGTCCTCCGGCGTGAGCATGTAGTGCATGGCCAGGCGCGGATCGTCGATCTGCACGCAGAAGCCGGCGGCGACGATGGCCTCGTATTCGACGCGCATCGCCTCGGCGACGGCGTAGAGATGCTCTTCGGCGGTGGCGTAATGGTCGTTGACCATCAGCCCCGCGCAGCTGGAGGGCGAGACCGAGGGCATGAAGACATCGACCGGGTCGCGGCCGTTGAGCGCGGCCTTGAGATTGTCGATGTCGGCGCGCAGCAGATCGCCGCCAATGTAGCTGATCGGGCCGGTGGCGGCGAATTTCTGCGGCTGCGAGCCGGAATGCAGGCCGCCCTTGTAGAAGGCGGGGAAGGCCATGTTCTCGCGCGTGCGGCGGATCGGCGCGAACAGGGTGAGCGGGCTGAGGCCGGAGAGACGCTCGGTGGCGTAGATCTGGAAGCTTGTCTTGGATTGCTCACCGTCGCTGACGATGTCCACGCCGAGTGCGGTCTGCTGGCGGACCGTTTCGGCCACGGCCGCGGTGGTGCGGCGCTGGCGCAGCGCTGCGTCGTGCGGCTGGTGGGTCATGTGGGCGAACAGAAGATCGGAGAGATCGTCAGGCCGCGGCAGGCTGCCGGTGTGGGTGGTCAGGATGCGCCGGGTGCGCTCGTTCATCCGCGACATGGTGTGTCCTCCGATTTCTTGTTGGCGGCACGATTATCCGCCGGCGCGGCCTGGTCAAGCCGATCAGACAGCGGGCACGATCGGCACCAGCAGATGGGACTCGCAGGCGCCGCCGGTGTGGATGATGTGCGCGCCCTTGTTGCGCGCGGAGATGTGGCGGTGGGTGGGTGAGCCTGGCTTGTATTTGTAGAGATCGGTGCCCTGGATCACCACGCGCAGACTCTCGCCGGGGGCGAAATGAGTGGCTGATGGCCAGATCTCGATGTCGACCGGCACGATCTCGCCCGGGGTGAGGCGCTGCTCGTGCGTGTGCTTGAGGTAAGGCTGCTCGGGGCGGCTGCGCGCGGGATCGAGCTCGCGGTGCGAGACGCGCAGCCAGCCGAGTGCGACGGGGCCGTCCTCATAGGCGCCGAAGAAGGCGAAGCCGAATTTGTTGCCGTCCGCATCGAGCTTTTCGAGGCCGACGAAGATGTCCATGTCGTCGGCCTCGGGTGAGGAGACCCACAGGCGCAGCTTCATGTGGCCGGAGAGTTCTGTTGCTGTCTCGAAGCGATGATCGAACACCAGGCGGGAGGCGTCGTCGGTGGCGTCGTAGCTGGCCTGGCTTGAGGTGGCGGGGAGGGTGGTGCTCATGGCGTGGCTGGCGGCATCGAGATACAAAGGTGCGAAGCGGGTGCGGGCGAGCGGCCATTCCGCCTCGTCGCGATAGGTGCCGACACCGAAGCGGTCGCGGATCTCGATGCGCACCTTTGGCCAGGACTCCACCTCGTTTGGAATGTCCTTGAGGAAGCGGTCGAAGAAGGCGATCTGGCGCGCGATGCTCTCGGGCTTGTAGAAATGCGCCCATTTTTTTTGGCCGTGCACCTCCAGCCATTTTTGTTGCGAGCCCAGCGCCTTGTAGGCCTCCAGCGTGCCGCGGGTGTGCAGGCCCTGGTCGGTCCAGCTGGCGACGACGAAGGCGGGGACCTCGATGTTCGACCAGTTGGCAACGCGTGAGCGCCAGTAGTCATCGAACAGATGATGGATGCGCTTGGATGTTGGCGTGTCCTCCACCCGGCCGCGCGAATAGCTGCAGCCGATCTGCCAGTAGGGGCCGAAATTCGTTTCGGGGATGCCGCCGTGATAGGAGCCCTCGCGATAGGCGTCGGTCGCGCCCTCCCAGGGGTTGATCGCACACAGAGCCGGCGGGCGCACCGCGGCGACGTTCCATTGCACGCGGGCGAGATAGGACACGCCGGCCATGCCGACTTTTCCGTTGCTCCAGGGTTGCGCGGCGGCCCAGGCGATGAGGTCGCAGACATCCAGCACTTCCTGCTGGCCATAGAAGACGCAGTCGCCGGTGGAGTTCCAAAGGCCGCGCGGATTGACGGTGATGATTGCGTAGCCGTGGCGGCCATAGACCACCGGGTCGGGCGCCTCGAAGGCGGTGTATTTGGAGAGCTGGCCCTTGGCCACGCCAGGCGCTCCTGGGAAATTCTCGATGCGCTTGGGCGAGTGCTTGCCGTAGGGGCTCCAGGCGATGATGACCGGCACCTTGATGTCGGTGTCGGGCCGGAACAGATCGATCTCGATCGGCGCGCCGTCACGCATCGCCACCTGCAGGTCGATGTCGATCAGCAGGCCCTCGTCGCGGAAACTGCGCGGGGCGAAGCCGGGATAGCCGCCCTGCTCCGGCGGCAGACCGGCGACGAAAGGGACATCTTCCTGGATGGTCATGACGCTGGCTCCCCGCTGCGTTGCTTCTGTGCGTTTGCGCGGGATGATGCGGAGGCCGGGTCAAAAAGTCGAGCCGCGCCGGGGGGCGGACGTGGCGATGCGCACCTGCTCGGGTGGGGAGTGGGGGCGGCGGGTCAGGCGGGGTGGCGGGGTTGAGCGGGCGATTTGGCCGTTGGCACGGCTTATATATTGCTGTTACGGAACGTTATGGTCGTGCGGCGGGGGTCAGCCGGTTCGTATCGGGCGGATGAGGCGGTGGGCGGGGAGGAATTGGGGGGCCGGGCGTGGGTGGGGTGCGGGACGCGGTGGGGGGATGGGAGGTGGCCCAGATCGGAAGAGCACACGTCTG
>CAIVDX010000566.1 GCA_903904805.1 uncultured Rhodospirillales bacterium | reverse complement strand
TTTGGTTCTTTCTTTCAAGAAAGAACAAAGGCCTTCTTTTTTGAAAAAAAGAAGCAAAAAACTTTTAATATTTAAAACTCGGTGTTGCCGGCGGCGGGGGAGGCGGCGAGGAGTTTTTCGATGGGGTCCCAGAGGATGGCGGTTTGGGTGAGGGCTTTGCCGGCGAAGCGGATGGTGCCTTCGGCGGCGGGTTCGCCGCCGAGGCGGTTGTAGAACCAGCGGTTGGGGTTGTCGCGCAGGACCCAGAGGAAGGCGGAGCTGGCGCCGTCGGCGGCGAGGTTCATGCCGAGGGAGCGCATGAGGCGGCGGCCGATGCCTTGGTCGCGCCAGTCATCCAGCACGTAGAGGAGGGAGATTTCGGCGTCGGCGATGCTGCCCTGGCGGGAAGGACCGCCGTTGGCGAAGCCGACGATGCGGGGGCCGTGGCCGCGTGGGACGTCGCGCCGGGCGGCGACGAAGAGGCCTTCGCGGGCGCGGATCATGCGGTCGTAGCTGGCGGCGAGGCGGGGGATGGAGAGTTTGGCGAGATAGTCGTCGGGCAGGATGCCGGCGTAGGCGTTGCGCCAGGTGGCGAGGTGGACGGCGGCGATCTGGACGGCGTCGGCTGGGGTGGCGCGGCGGATGTCGATCATGGGGGGGGTGGGGTGTCCGGGATGCGTTCCATGACGGCGGCGACGAAGCCGTCTGTGCCGTGCTGGAGGGGGCTGAGGATGAGATGCGGGGCGTCGGTCGCCAGGGAGGGCGCCAGACCGGGGATGCGGTTCAGCGGGACGGGGCGGAAGGCTGGATGGGCGGCCAGGAAGGCGGCCATCTGTTCCTCGTTCTCCTCGGGCAAGATCGAGCAGGTAGCGTAGATCAGCCAGCCGCCGGGGCGAACTAAACGTTGGGCAATGTCGAGGATGGCGGCCTGTTTGGGGACGAGTTCGGCTAGGTCGAGCTGGGCGAGGCGGGCGCGGGCGTCGGGGTTGCGGCGCCAGGTGCCGGTGCCGGTGCAGGGGGCGTCGACCAGCACGCGGTCGAATTTGCCGGCGCGGCGTTTGGCCCATTTGTCGCCGGGCGTGACGAGGTGGCGTTCGACATTGTGGACACCGGCGCGGCGGAGGCGGCGGACGGCACCTTCGAGGCGGTGTTCGGAGACGTCGCAGGCGGTGATGTGGCCGCGATTGTCCATCGCCATGGCCAGAGCGAGGGTCTTGCCCCCTGCCCCGGCACACCAGTCGCAGACGGCCATGCCGGGGGCGACGGCGGCCATGGCGGCGACGAGCTGGGAGCCTTCGTCCTGGATTTCGACCAGGCCGGTCTGGAAGGCGGGGCCGGTGGTGACGAGGCGGCGTTCGGGCACGCGCAGGCCCCAGGGGGAGTAGGCGGTGGGGGTGGCGTCGATGTTTTCGAGTTTGAGGGCGGCCTGGGCCTGGTCGCGGGTGCCTTTGAGGATGTTGACGCGCAGGTCGAGCGGGGCGGGCTCGCTCATCGCGGCCATTTCCTGTTCGAGGCGGGGGCCGAAGCGGCGTTCGAGGTGGGGGAGCACCCAGTCGGGCACTTCGAGGCGGATGGCCGGCGGCATCTCCGGGTGGTTCATGGTGTGGCCGGAGAGGCGTTCGAGCGCCTTGGATTCGGTGCCGGAGAGGCGCGGCGGGGCGTGCTGGCCGCCGGAATAGCTTTGCGCGACGCCTTCGGCGGTCCAGCCTTCGAGCATGAGGTCGGCGGCGACGAGGAGTTCGGGCTTGTCGCGCAGGCCGATCCTGTCGAGCCACCAGGTGACGCGGCGGCGGGCGCGCAGCAGGGCCCAGACGCGGGCGGAGACGGCGCGGCGGTCGCCGCTGCCAATGTAGCGGCGGTTGCGGAAGAACTCGTTGGCGGTGGCGTCGGCGGGGCGGCGGGGGGCGTCGTCGATGGCGGCGAGGAGTTCGATGGCGGCGGCGATGCGGGCGGATGGGGTCACATCAGGGTCTCCAGACCGGTGAGGTCGCTGATGCGGTGCGCCAGCTGGTCGAGACCATACTCGACTGGGCCGGATGCGCGATTCACCCAGGCGACCTGGCAGCCGAACAGCGCCGCGCCGTAGGCGTCCCAGGGGTTGGACGAGACGAACAGGATGTCGGCGGCGGCGCAGGCGAAGCGGGTGGTGGCGAGGGCGTAGACCTGCGGGGCGGGCTTGAAGATGCGGGCGGATTCGATGCTCAGGACGTCGTCCAGCAGGTCGGTGAGGCCGGCGGCGCGGACGGCGTCGGCCAGCATGGCGGGTTCGCCGTTGGAGAGGATGGCGGTGGCCAGGCCGCGGGCGCGCAGGGCGGTGAGCACGCCGGTCACCTCGGGATAGGCGGCCAGCGCGCGGTAGGACCAGGCGACGTCGGTGAGCAGCATGGGGTCGGCGCAGCCATGGCGGGCGGCGACGACGCGCAGGCTGTCCTGGGTGATGTCCCAGAAGTCGCGATGCTGGCCGGTCAGCGCACTGATCCAGGTGTATTCGAGCTGTTTGGCGCGCCACTCGGCCGAGATGGCGGGCCAGTCCGGGCCGATGCGGGCGGCGTGCGCGGCCATCGCGCTATGGACGTCGAGCAGCGTGCCATAGGCGTCGAACAGCACGGCCTTGATGGGCATTGGCTATTCGCGCCGGTAGTTGGGGGCTTCGCGGGTGATCGCGACGTCGTGCACGTGGCTTTCCTGCAAACCGGCCCCGGTGATGCGGCGGAAGCGGACGGTCTCGTGCAGATCGGTGAGGGTGGCGCTGCCGGTGTAGCCCATGCCGGCGCGCAGGCCGCCGACGAGCTGGTGGACGACGCCGGAGACCGGGCCCTTGTAGCCGACGCGGCCTTCGATGCCCTCGGGGACGAGCTTCAGGCTGTCGGTCACTTCCTGCTGGAAGTAGCGGTCGGCCGAGCCGCGGGCCATCGCACCCAGGCTGCCCATGCCGCGGTAGGATTTGTAGCTGCGGCCCTGGTAGAGGAAGACCTCGCCGGGGGCTTCGTCGGTGCCGGCGAGCAGGCTGCCGATCATCACGCAGTCGGCCCCGGCGGCCAGCGCCTTCACCATGTCACCGCTGTTGCGGATGCCGCCATCGGCGATGGCGGGCACGCCGCGGGCGCGGCAGGCGGCGGCGGTTTCCAGCACGGCGGAGAATTGCGGCACGCCGACGCCGGCGACGACGCGGGTGGTGCAGATGCTGCCCGGGCCAATGCCGATCTTCACCGCATCCGCGCCCGCCTCGATCAGCGCGATGGCGCCCTCGGGGGTGGCGACGTTGCCGGCGATCACCTGGACGGCGTTGGAGAGCTGCTTGATGAGGCGCACGGCCGCCAGCACGCCCTTGGAGTGGCCGTGGGCGGTGTCGACACAGATCACGTCCACACCGGCGGCGATCAGGGCCTCGGCGCGCCGCATGCCGTCATCGCCCACACCGGTGGCGGCGGCCACACGCAGGCGGCCGAGTTCGTCCTTGTTGGCCAGCGGGTGGGCCTGGGCCTTGTCCATGTCCTTCACGGTGATGAGGCCGACGCAGCGATAGGCGTCGTCCACCACCAGGAGTTTTTCGATGCGGCGCTGGTGCAGCAGGCGGCGGGCTTCCTCGTGGCCGACATCTGAGGTGACGGTGACGAGGTTTTCGCGGGTCATCAGCTCGTAGACCTTCACCGCGGGGTCGGTGGCGAAGCGGACGTCGCGGTTGGTGAGGATGCCGACGAGGCGGCCGGTGCCGCGTTCGACCACCGGGACGCCGGAGATGTGGTGGGTGTTCATCAGCGCGCGGGCCTCGGCGAGCGTCTGATCGGGGTGGATGGTGAGCGGGTTGACCACCATGCCGCTCTCGAATTTTTTCACGCGGTGGACGTGGGCGGCCTGCTCGTCGATCTCGAGATTCTTGTGGATGACGCCGATGCCGCCCTGCTGCGCCATGGCGATGGCCATCGGGGCCTCGGTGACGGTGTCCATCGCGCTCGATGCGACCGGAATATTCAGGGAAATTTCGCGGGTGAGGCGGGTGCGCGTGTCGGTCGCGGCGGGGAGAACCTGGGAATAGCTGGGGACGATCAGCACATCGTCGAAGGCGAGCGCCTCGATCACGCGCGACATCGGATCAAAAGCCACGGACTCGTTCGACATGCCAACCCCCGAGGTCCGACGCGGACCGGTATTGGCGGGTCCACTTACGTGCGACCTCGGCTTGGTGCAAGGGCGGAGTGATGAAACTGGAAGGCAAGGCCAGGGGTTCTGCACCGGACCAAGCTGGGGCCTCGTCGTGCGCAGCACGCTCTCGCGTGACGCCCCAACGGGTCCAGGGCAGCGCCCTGGCCTGGCCGTCCACCTACGTCACTTCGCCTTGAACCCGGTCGCAATCACATAAAGTTCCGTCGACTCCTTCCGCGACGCCGGCGGTTTGGCGTGGCGGACCTGGCGGAAATGCTGTTTCAGGCGGGTGAGCATCTCGCGTTCGGAGCCGCCCTGGAACACTTTCGCCACGAAGGCGCCGTTCGGGGCGAGGACGCGGATGGCGAAGTCGGCGGCGAGTTCGGCCAGGGCCATGATGCGGATATGGTCGGTCGCGGCATGGCCTGTGGTGTTGGGAGCCATGTCCGAGAGCACCAGGTCGGGCGGGCCGTCGAGGAAGTCGAGCAGGCGTTCCTCGGCGGAGTCGTCCATGAAGTCGCCCTGCAGGAGCACGGTGCCGGGGACCGGGTCGATCGGCAGCAGGTCGATGCCGACGACTTTGGCGGCACCGCGTTTGACGGCGACCTGGCTCCAGCCGCCGGGGGCGGCGCCGAGATCGAGGATGCGGGTGTTCTTGCGAATGAGGTTGAAGCGGTCATCAAGTTCGATGAGCTTGAAGGCGGCGCGGGAGCGCCAGCCCTGTTGGCGCGCGGCGGCGACATAGGGGTCGTTCAGCTGGCGTTGCAGCCAGAGCTGCTGCGCGGTGGTGCGGCCCTTGGCGGTGCGCAGGCTGACATGCTCGCCGCGGGGGGGCGGCGGCGTGGAGGAGGTTTTCTTGGGTGCCATGCGCTAGCGGGTACGCTTCCGGTCGGCGCGGATCAAGCGCAGGATGATGCCCTCGCGCAGGCCGCGGTCGGCGACGGTGAGGTTTTCGGCGGGCCACATGCGGGCGATGGCGGCGTAGATGGCGCAGCCTGGCAGGACGAAGGCGGCACGGTCGGGCCCCACGCAGGGATGGACGGACAGGCCGGGGACGCCCATGTCGCGGATTTGTTCAAGCGCTGTGCTGGCCTTTTCACGATCGAGCACGACGCCGTCGACCAGCGGGCGGCGATAGCGTTGCAGGCCGAGGGCGATGCCGGCGAGGGTGGTGACGGTGCCGGAGGTGCCGATCAGCGCCACACCGCCCTGGCGGATCTCGTGGCGGATGCAATGCACCCCCTCGAAATTGCGCAGCTGGTCGGTGACGTGATCGACCATCGCCTCGAAGCCGCCAGGCTGGGTGCCGGCATCGCCGAAGCGTTCGGCCAGCGTGACCACGCCGAGGGGCATGGTCTGGTAGCCGATGAGTTCGGGCAGGCCGGCCTCGGTGAGGCGCATCCAGGCGATTTCGGTGGAGCCGCCGCCGATGTCGAACAGCACGGCGCGGCGGCCGGCACCGCGCAGCAGGGGGGCGCAGCTTTCGACGGCGAGCTCGGCCTCCTCGCGGGCGGGGATGATCTCGATGTTCAGGCCGGTGCGGCGGCGGGCCTCGGCGAGGAAGGCGGGGCCGTTCTCGGCGCGGCGGCAGGCCTCGGTGGCGATGGCGCGGGTGGCGCGCAGG
>CAIVDX010000565.1 GCA_903904805.1 uncultured Rhodospirillales bacterium | reverse complement strand
GGGGGCCGCGACGTTGCGGCAGAACCGGCCGGCGCGCGCCGCCCCGGCGGCTGCCGCGGACCACGCGCTGGGTGATGCCGAACCGGCGCATATCTGAGTGTGTCTGCCCCTGTGATTGTCTGATGACATCGCGCGAGCGGGCGAAGCTTGCCTTGACAGGCCACCGGCGCCATTTGCCAGTATGTTCGTGCAAAAGGGAGATCGCGTGCGCACCTTCGGCTTGACCGTGCCCCAGACCCCGACCATTGCTCCGCCCCGCGCGGCCGGCTGTTTCCGGCCGGCTTTGGCGGACCAGTAATCGATGCACGATCTCACCACTCAAGATAGCCGGCGCACCTCCTTCTCCATCCCCAATTCCCGTCATCTGCATGTGGTCACCTATGGCTGCCAGATGAACGCCTATGACAGCGATCGCATGGCCGACGCGCTGGCGCCGGCCGGGTTTGCGGTGACCGAGACGGCGGAGGCGGCGGACCTCATCATTCTCAACACCTGCCATATCCGTGAGCACGCGACCGAGAAGCTCTATTCGGAGCTTGGGCGTCTGCGGGTGTTGCAGCAGGCGCGGGCGGAGCAGGGCGGGCGGTTGCTGATCGCGGTGGCCGGCTGCGTGGCGCAGGCAGCGGGCGAGGCGTTGCGGGCGCGGGCCCCTTATGTGGACATCGTGCTGGGTCCGCAGACCTATCACCGGTTGCCCGACATGGTGGCGCGGGCCGAGGCCGGTGAGAAGGTGACGCAGACGGAGTTTCCGCCGGAGGACAAGTTTGACTTCCTGCCGGAGGCCACCCGTCCGCAATCGATCAATGCGCGGGGCATCACCGCGTTCCTGTCGATCCAGGAAGGCTGCGACAAATTCTGCAGCTTCTGCGTGGTGCCCTATACGCGCGGGGCGGAAAGCTCGCGCCCGGCCGAGGCCATTCTGGCCGAGGCGCGTGGCCTGGTGGCCAACGGCGCGCGGGAGATCACGCTGCTGGGGCAGAATGTGAATGCCTGGCACGGACTCGGCGCCGATGGCGCGGTCTGGGGTCTGGCACGGCTGGCCTATGCGCTCGCCGGGATCGAGGGGCTGCATCGCATCCGCTACACCACCAGCCACCCGCGCGACATGGGCGATGATCTGATCGCCGCGCACCGCGACCTGCCCCAGCTGATGCCGTTCCTGCATCTGCCGGTGCAGTCGGGCAGCGACCGCATCCTGGCAGCGATGAACCGCAAGCACAGCGCCGAGCATTATCTCCGGCTGATCGAGCGCCTGCGCGCCGCGCGGCCGGACATCGCGCTGAGCTCGGATTTCATCGTTGGCCATCCCGGTGAGAGCGAGGCGGATTTCGAGGCGACGCTGGAGTTGATCCGCGCGGTGGGGTTCGCCCAGGCCTACAGCTTCAAATACTCCTCCCGACCGGGCACCCGTGCGGCCGATCTGCCGGACCAGATCGCCGAGGAGGTGAAGGTGGAGCGCCTGGCGCGGCTGCAGGACCTGCTGCGCGACCAGCAATTCGCCTTCAACCGCTCAATGACCGGGCGCGTGCTCGACATCCTGTTCACCGGCCCCGGCCGGCAGGGCGGCCAGCTTTCTGGCCGCACCCCCTATTTGCAGCCCATTCATCTGAACGGGCCGGCAAATTGCATCGGCAGCATCATGCCGGTGCGGATCACGGAAGCCTTCGCCAACTCCCTCACTGGAACCTTCGAGAAGGAGCGAGCCTGCGCTTGACCCACATCATCACCTCCACGAAGCCTCTCGCCGCCCCCGGTGTGATCGCCGCGGGCAAAGCCATCACCCTGCAGTTCAACGACAACAGCCTGTTGCCGTTATTGCTCGGTGACCATGACCGGTTCCTGGTCCGCGTCGAGCAGGGGCTGGGGGTCAAGATCAAGTGTCGAGGCAACAGGATGGAGGTGTCGGGCGACCCCGCGCGGGTCGAATCGGCGCAGTCCGCGCTCAACAGCCTGTGGCAGCGCCTGCTGCGTGGGCAGCCGGTGACGCCGAGCGACGTGGATGCGGTGATCCGCATGTCGGAGGTCGAGTCTGACCCGCGGCTGCCTTTGTCGGACCTGCCGGCGATCCGCACCAAGCGCGGCTCGGTGGACCCGCGTTCGCCGGGCCAGGCCGGTTATATCGAGATGCTCTCCAAATGCGAGATGGTGTTCGGCATCGGCCCGGCCGGCACCGGCAAGACCTATCTCGCCGTGGCGCAGGCGGTGGCGATGCTGCAGGCCGGGCGGGTGGATCGCATCGTGCTCTCGCGCCCCGCGGTGGAGGCCGGTGAGCGGCTGGGCTTTCTGCCGGGCGATCTGAAGGAGAAGGTCGATCCCTATCTGCGCCCGCTCTATGACGCGCTCGCCGACATGCTGCCTGGCGATCAGGTCACCAAGCGGATGGAGCGGGGCGAGATCGAGGTTGCCCCGTTGGCCTTCATGCG
>CAIVDX010000564.1 GCA_903904805.1 uncultured Rhodospirillales bacterium | reverse complement strand
CGCCACCGCAGACGACTATGCGCGCGGTCTGACCGAACAGTCGCCCAACCTGCTCGATTACATTCACGGCGGCAGTGCCACCCTCGACGGGCGCCAGCACGGCGGTGTCGCTGTCAGCGTCAAAGGTGAACTGACGTTTCTGGGCACAACGCCAAGCAGCAGCCAGATCAGCGGGCTTGTGGACTGGTTGAACAGCGTTCTTCCGGACACGGAAGGCGTTTACGCCACCGACCGGCTGGGGGAATGCTGGGAACCGGCGAAAAAGTTTGCCGCCGTCGCATCGGGCCTGCTGGTGATTTCCGTCTCACCCGAGCCGTCGGATTTCATCATCTGGTTTCGCCCGGAACTTGTGGAAACCGCACGATGGGCCGGAGAGCCCGGGAAGGTGGCATTGCAAGGTGTCGGCGGTGCCACCCTGTCGCCGCGAAAATCCTTCGAAGTCTGGAAGCAATCGGTGCGCGGCCGGGGGCTGCCATGGTCGCTATCCGATCTGGACGCGGCGCGCGACCTGCGCACGTCGCTGCTCAACGTCGTGCTGCGGCGCATCACCGACGCCGCGCGTGAGCGCAAGGCCGCAGCCGAGCGCGACCAGTTGCTGATGGCGGAACTCGATCACCGCGTGAAGAACACGCTGGCGAATATCGAGGCGCTGGTGATGCAGACCAGCCTGAGTGCTGAATCACTGTCCGGCTTCGTTGTGGGGCTGGCGGCGCGCATCCAGTCCATGGCCAAGGCGCACAGCCTGCTGTCGCAAAGCCGCTGGGAGGGCGTGTCGATCAACAGTCTGCTGATGGAAGAACTGGACCCGTATTTCCACGGCCATCCGGCGTTTGACATTGCCGGGCCAGATCTGGTGCTGACCTCCAAATCGGCACTCGCGCTGTCTCTGGCGATCCATGAGCTTGCAACCAACGCCGCCAAATACGGATCCCTCTCGCGTCCCGGCGGCCGGGTTTCAATTCGCTGGGCGGTGATGGATGACGGCGGCCTTGAACTGTCATGGGCTGAGGCGGGCGGCCCCCCGGTGAGCCCACCGGTGCGCCGCGGCTTCGGCTCAACCCTGATCGAGCGGGCGCTGGCGATGGAAACCGATGGCAGGGCCGTATTGCGCTACCTGCCGGACGGCGTGGTCTGCGAAGTGGCGATGCCGTCTGCAGCCCTGGTGCAATTCGACCCACCAATGCTGGCTCCTGCGGCGATCACGTTCTCCAACCTTCCGAACGAACCCGAACAATCCGGCACCGGCATTCGCGTGCTGGTCGTCGAAGATTCCTTCATGGTCATCAGCGCGCTGGAACTGGCGTTCGACAGTTTTGGCTGGACCATGGCAGGCCCGGCCACGCGCGTGGCCAAGGCATTGGCGCTGGTTGAAACCGAGCGCTTTGATGCCGTGCTGCTGGATGTGAATCTGGACGGCGAAATGTCCTGGGACGTGGCCGCAGCCCTGCAGGCGCGCGGCATTCCGTTTGTGTTCAGCACGGGGTATGAGATCGGCGCGCTGCTGCCGGAATTCTTGCGGGGAAGTAAAGTCATCCGGAAGCCATTTTCGGCGAAAGAACTCGAATACGTCATTACGGAAATCGCGCAATCTGCTGGATAGTTTTGCGCGGCACCTCCAGACAGCGGGAACCGGGCGCAGGCCGCGCGCCACCGTGCGGCAGCCCGCTTTGCCATTGCACCCGCAGCACTTCGGCGGATACGATTTTCCTGCCGCGAATGCCCCATTCGCACCGGAAAACCTGCCGAGGCCCGCATGAGCACGACCGCGCCAGACCACGCCGCCGGAGTGATTGACATCGGCCGGGGCATCCGCTTTCGGCGCGATGCCAGCAACACGGTGCCGGTGATCGATTTCAGCCCGATGCTGTCCTCCGATCCCGAGATCCGCCGCCGCATCGCCGCCCCGCTCCGCCGCGCCTGCACCGAGGTGGGGTTCTTCTATCTGGCCAATCACGGCATTCCGCGCCCGGTCACCACGCGCGCCCTGGCCGCGATGCGCGGGTTCTTCGCGTTGCCGGAGGCGGAGAAGATGAAAATCCACTTCCAGTCCACCGCCAACCATCGCGGCTACGTGGCCGAGGGCAACATCAAGGCCGACCACGAACTCAAGGGCGGCGACATGCATGAGGCGGTGGAACTCGCACAGGACCTGCCCGCCGACGACCCGGATTTCCTGCGCGGGGTGAAGTTCTACGGCCCCAACGCGTGGCCCGCGCAACCGGCGGATTTCCAGTGGGCGATGGGCACGTATTTCGACACGCAACTGGAATTCGGCCGCCTGATGCTGCGCGCCTTCGCGCTGGCGCTGGACCTGCCGGAAACCTATTTCGACCAGATCTACACCAAGCCGATGTCACGCCTGCGCGCCTGCTACTACCCGCCGCAAGCGCCGGACTGGGACGTGCGCAACATCGGCATCGGCGCGCACAAGGACTATGAGCTGTTCACCACCGTCTGGCAGTCCGAACAGCCCGGCCTGCAAGTGCTGGGCACCGAAAACGACTGGATCGAGGTAACGCCGATTGCCGATACCTTCGTGATCAATCTGGGCGACCTGATGCAGCGCTGGTCCAACGACGTGTTCCTGTCGCGCCCGCACCGCGTGGTGAACCTGACCCAGGAACCGCGCTATTCCATCGTGCAGTTCTTCGGCGCCGATTACGACGCCACGCTGACGGCGTTTCCATCCTGCATAAGTGCGGCGAATCCTGCCAAATACCCGCCCATCTCCTGCGGCGCGCACACCGAGGAACTGGTGGCGAAGACTTACTACGACGGCTGACGCTGCCGTACGTTTGAACTGCGGCGGCAAAGTCTGGTGGATAACGCGGTGAAACACGTCCTTGAGGGCGGCACCGTGCTGGTGCCCGTTAAGCGCGCCAAGCAGGAAGGACGCTGTTCCAACCTCCCCCGGCATGGTGGTGGCGATGCGCGACAAAGACCCCGGCATCCCGAAAGACCATATGCCCTTCCTGACAGAACACTTCTACCGCGTAGACATGGGCCACAGCCGCAACGCTGGCGGCACCGGTCTGGGGCTTACCATCGTCAAACACATCGTCAACCGCCACCGGTGGCAATTGGTGGTGGAAAGCGAGAAGGGCAAAGGCTGGTGCTCTTCAGTGTGGCTGCCGGTGGCGGGGGAAAAGGAGCGGTAGGGTTGCGTTCGATCCTTTTTTACCCGCAGTAACCCGAGTTGCGCAGGTAATGTTCTGCTTGGTCAAGTGGCATTCAGGCAAATCCCGATCAACCTTTCGGCCTCACTCCACCCTTGCGGCCTAGACGAAAGCCGACACGATAGAGGTCTGGCATGTCGATGCGACCGTCTTTCCTGGTCTCGATCAGGCCTAGGCGCTGCAATTCGTCGCGAATTCCGTCCCATCCGCGTTCGACATGCTGCGCCGGCAGCTTCTGGAAAGAGATTGTGTTTACTCCCCCGGGAAATTTGGTCTGCCAATGATTCAAAATGTCGTCATACTCGCAAGGCACGTTCATGCCTTCCAAAGCAGCCAGTACATCGCGCACCCATGGATAATCTTCGTCAACCACTTCTGAGACGCGGATTTCCGATGCTTTTTGGATGCCTCGTTTGATGCTCTCGTAATGCAGGGCATAATCATGGTTCGGATGTCGATCTCTGGAATCTTCGGCCGCCTGCTTGATTGCTGCAAGAAAAGAGCGCGGAGAAGTTTGGCCGCGACCATCCGCCAAATGACCGACAGCCCATACGTAAGGAACACCACGACGCCTATCGGTGCCCATCCAAGGCCCAGCCAGCTTCTCAAACACCATACGCTGCTTATCCGAATCACTTTTCATGTCATCCGGCAGATTCCACAGTCCGGCTCCCATATTCGCCGGGCAAATAGAGCGCAGATACTCACCGTGCTCTTCGCGAGCATTGATCAATCGTTGCCACAGGAGCCCGTGAAGGTCGTGCCGGGCCCAAACGAGTTCGGCTTTATCCGCCAACAATTTGGACGCATCCGGAAAGTTAAAGACCGTACGCTCAGCCTGATCCTCACGCAGGAACACCTTGGTATACAGTCCAGGCTGCGCTTTTAGCCAAAGCGTCGTTCGCAAGAGGCCGCGAACGATCTCATCCATCTGCCGCCAATCGTCGCTGGTACGATCCAGGGCATCGAAGACGATCAAGCCACGCCAGTCACGGGGCTTTTGCATCAAGCCCACGGCCTGCTCGGGTTGCTGCTTGAGCCAGTCCACCGTGGCGCCCCATGTTTGGGTCGGAATCGGTGAGCCGACAGTTTTTTCGGCCACCCAACGTAGAATCACTGCTCGCCAAATATCGTAAGGTTCCCGGCCTTCGCCTAGGAGCTTCTTGAAACCGTCAAGGTTGGGATACTCGTTTTTTTCCGTCGCGGCAAAGCCAATACGAATCTCGACGTCTCTCAGTTCCCGTACAGCCGCACCAAGAGTACTGCGAAGCTCTTTGGTTTGTAGTGCCGCTGTCCAGAATGACTTTCCAACCCCTCTGCCTCCGACCACGACATGCGCGTCAAGCTTCAAGGCCTTGAGATGGGAGTGCGGAATGTAAAGAGTTGCCAACTTCGGTTCTTCGCCGTGGTTGGATGTTTCCAGCTGGGCGGCCAAGATGGCTTCGCGCAGTTGGGCAGCATCAGACATCAATCTTCTCCACCCCTAAGGTATTGGCGATGCCCCTGATCAGTGGACCAAAAATTGAGCTAACCTCTTCCGCGTCGATATCGTTAAGTCTGCCATGAAGCGAACGAAGGCCGGCGAAACTCCGATGCCATTTAAGTCCCCAAGGGTAATGCGGCGCCGCCGCATCGGCCGCTTCGAAATGAAAATGGTCCCCGATGATCTCTCCTGCGGGGATAGAGTCGTAAAGCGTGTCTGCGAACAAATCGTATGCGTTGTCCTGCAAACCGCTGACATAATCATCCCGCCCGGTCTCCGGAAGGAGCGCGCCGACAATCTGTAAAGATTCGCGAATATTATTGGCCACGCCGTGACGCCGCCAGTGCTCGAATAAGATGTGGTAGCCGGTCCAAGTCTGGCGTCCTTCGAGCGCAAACAGCAGGATTAGCTTCGCCCCGAGTTCGGTAACGCAGGCAGATGCGACTTCGTCGATGCCCGCCCGAGAATCGATCAAAATTACGTCCGGCTCCATACGCTTCTCTAGCGCGTCGATCAAGCGGCGTAACCGCGCCGGCCAATTCTGCCGGGTGCCATCCGCTGCGATCTTGGGCATCCAGACCCGGGCCAGCTTAGCGACATACTCCCCCGGTTGGGCACCATGCGCGGGAACGACGAAAATCTCGCCATCGTGGGAAAGAGCGCTTGTTGCCCGCATGTCCTGAAAAACCGAACTTGCGTTTTCGACCAGATCCTCAACAAGCCAATCTGTAATTCCGTATTGAGGCTGCCGCTCTTTGGGCAAAAGCGAGGAGGAAAGTCCTGGCGATTCGAGGTCCAGGTCCAAGACCAGCACCCGTTTGCCGACTTGCGCAAACGCCCAAGCAGTCGCGGCCAGCGCAGTGGAGCGGCCCACACCACCTTTTATGGAGAAGAAGACGACGCGCGGAGCACCGCTGGATTCACTCACGATGTGCGCCCAGTCCCCTTCCGTGGCCAAACGATCCGCTACCCAGACATTGCCGAAGCCTTCAAGCGCAAATGCTGATGCACCTTTACAAGCTTCTTCCTGACTTTCGTCATAGAGAAGGGCCGCCGCAGTTGAGTGAGCATGCGGTCGCAGGCGTTCAGATACCACCGCAGCCAAACAGCGCACCTTCTCAAGTTTTGTCGCGTCGCCGCTGAGCGACTCCGGTACAATCAGCCGGACCCGACCGTTGAGATCACGGTTCACTACGAGCCAGTCAATAGACTGCACGACATCCGCTTGTGTGGCAAGACAAATCTTTATCTCATTCAGTATTTGATCGAAAGTGATCATATAAAACCGTCTCTCTGCGCCCGTTTAATTAAGTTCCGCACATCACTGGCACCGATCTGATGTACTTGTGTTTTGGCTTGGTCGAAATTCACCTGGTTAACATATCGCTGACCAACATCCCAGTCATGGAAGGGATTCTGTGAAGCGAGCACGTAATTGCTCCCTTGATAATGACCGCTACGATATGTTTCGAATCTCAGCCATATTTTGTCGGCATGCACTCGGTCTTGTATGTCATTTGGCATGTCCTTTACTGAATTCCACTGCATACCGAATTTCAACATCAGCCGCTTCAGTCCGCATTCCGCCGCAACACCGTACAGGTGGTCTGCGTTGGCCCAGCGTTGCGCCTGAAACAAGCGCTCAGCATCATCCCAATGACGTTCGTGTGCGTCGTGAAAATCAGTCTGCATTGTCCTGAGCGGCCCCCCATGATCCTTCTACAGCAATTGTTAGAGTGTTGCAGTCTCCAAGGCCACCGCGCAAATTCGATCCAAATTGCACAAAACTGATTCACCGGCGACCGCCTAGAGCTCCGAAGCTTACTGCCCATAAGCATTTGAGTTTATAAGATAAAGAGGCTCAGATTGCAACCGCGCCGCTTATGCAGGATCCAAACCTTGGTGGACGCCTAGGAGCCTGTCTCGGTAATCACTAGCCGAAGCTGTATGAAATGCGATTCAGTGTGTCGCATGAGCAAGACTTTCCGCGCGTGGGATGTTGACCAGGGCTGGTTGCTGCCGCCCTCGGTGCATGAGTTTGTTCCGTCTGGGCACGTCGCGCACT
>CAIVDX010000563.1 GCA_903904805.1 uncultured Rhodospirillales bacterium | reverse complement strand
GTGGCGAGCAGCTGGTCGCCGATGCCAACGCGGCCATGCGCGCCGGGGCCGATGCCGGCGTAATCGCGGTAGCGCCAATAGGCGAGGTTGTGGCGGCTTTCGCTGCCCGGCCTGGCGTAGTTGGAAATTTCATAGGGCAGCAGCCCGAACGTCTCGGCCTCGTCCGCTGTGGCGGTGTAGAGATCGGCGGCGTCGTCCGGGTCGGGCAGCACCAGGGCGCCGGAGCGGGCCTGGGCCTCGAAGGCGGTGCCCGGTTCGATGGTGAGCTGGTAGAGCGAGAGATGATCGGCCGCCAGGGCAAGTGCCTCGCGCAGTTCGGCGCGCCAGTCGGCCAATGCCTGGTTTGGACGGGCGTAGATCAGATCAAAGGAAATGCGGGGGAAGATGGCGCGTGCCGTCTCCAGCGCGGCACGGGCCTGGCTGGCGGAATGCTGGCGGCCGAGTGCTGCGAGGGCGTCGTCGCGCAGAGACTGGATGCCCATCGAGATGCGGTTGACGCCGGCGGCGCGGAAATCGGCGAGGCGGGCGGCCTCCACGCTGGTGGGATTGGCTTCCAGCGTGATTTCGATGTCGGGCTCGGGCCCGAAAAACTGTTGCGCATCGGCGATGAGGGCGGCGACGGTTTCAGGCTCCATCAGGCTCGGTGTGCCGCCGCCGAAGAAGATCGAGGTGAGGCGGCGGGGGCCGAGGCGGGCGGCTTCCCAGGCGAGTTCCGCTCTGAGGGCGGCGCGGAAGCGGGCCTGGTCGAGACGCTCCCGCACATGGGAGTTGAAGTCGCAATAAGGACATTTCGACAGGCAGAAGGGCCAGTGGATGTAGAGCGCGAGCGGGCTCAGCACGAGGATGTGCCGGCGAGAACACCCGCCGCGCAGCCGCCGAGTGCGGGGTTGAAGCCGTGGTCGTAGATCGCATCGTGGCCGGTGGGTTTGGCGGGCTGGGCGATCACTGACAGACGGTAGCCGGTGCGCGCGGCGGTGTCGCGAATCATCGTGATGCGGGCGGGTGGATCGAGATCGAGCGGGTCGTCGCGGAAGGTGGCGTAGAGCAGGCGGGTGGAGCCGGGCTTCGCGGCCGCGAGAAGGGTTGAAAAATCATCCATTGCGCGGTCATGCATGATGGGATTGTCGCCATGTGCTGCCGGCGAGAAGGCGCCGACCGCGTCAACCAGGCCGGCGAATTGCAAAATTCCCAGTGCCACCCAGGCACCGCGTGAATGGCCGGCGACCGCGATCTGGCGATAATGTGTGGCGCGCAGGGCGCGGACGCGTTCGGCGAGCGCGCCCACGCTGTCACTGATCCGGTCGGTGCCGGGCGCGCGGTCGAGGCGGTAGATGTCGGTGTGTTTCATGCGGCGCAGGAAGGCGGGCGTTTCCGGCGGCTTGTGGGCGGAGTCGTAGGAGCCGTGCAGCCAGATCACGGCGTCCGTCGCATGGTGGACATGGCGAACGGCGTAGAATGCGCGGGGCGGCGGGGCGGCGGCGCCGAGCAGCAGCAGGCCGGGAATGGCTGCGCGGCGCGAGAGCAGGCTCACGGCAGGCTCGCGGCGATCATCTGGGCGAAGGCGCGGGCGCGATGGCTGCTGGCGTGTTTCGTGGCCGCATCGATCTCGCCATAGGTGAGGGCCTCGCCGGTGGGCTGGAACATCGCATCATAGCCGAAGCCCTGGCTGCCGCGCGGCGGCCAGACGGCAATGCCGTCGACGCGGCCGATGAAGGTTGCGGTGTGCCCGTCCGGCCAGGCGAGGCAGAGCGCGCAGACGAACCAGGCGCGGCGGTCGTCCGCGCTGCCCATGCGTTCGTTCACCAGGGCCATCGCGGCGGTGAAATCCTTGCTCTCGCCGGCCCAGCGGGCGGAGAGCACGCCGGGGTCGCCGTTGAGGGCGGCGACGCAGAAGCCGGAATCGTCGGACATTGCCGGCAGGCCGGTGGCGGTGGCGGCGGCGAGCGCCTTGATGCGCGCGTTGCCGGCGAAATCCGGTGCGTCCTCCACCGGTTCGGGCAGGCCGAGGTCGCCGGCGGAGACCACATCGACGCCGAAAGGGCCGAGCAACTCACGAATTTCCCGCAGCTTGCCCGGGTTGTGGGTGGCCAGAACCAGCCGTTCGCCCCGGGCCAGGCGGCGTGCCATCACGCGCCTCGGGCGGCCGCCAGCGCGGCAGTCTGCGCGGCGAAGAGCTGTGCGGCGCCGTGCTTGGCGAGTTTCAGCAGATCGAGAAACTGGCTTTCAGAGAAGGGATCTTTCTCCGCCGTGCCCTGAATTTCAACGATGCCGCCGCCATGGGTGAGGACGAAATTGGCATCGGCCTCGGCGGCGCTGTCTTCGAGATAATCGAGATCGAGCACGGCGGTGCCCTCATGCAGGCCGCAGGAGACCGCGGCGACCTGGCCGGTGATCGGCGAGCTTTTCAGCACATTCATGCGGATCAGATGATCGACGGCGAGCGAGAGGGCGACCCAGGCGCCGGTGATCGAGGCGCAGCGTGTGCCGCCATCGGCGTTCAGCACGTCGCAATCGATGGTGATGGTCATTTCGCCCAAAGCGGCGCGGTCGACCACGGCGCGGAGCGAGCGGCCGATGAGGCGCTGGATTTCCTGGGTGCGGCCGGACTGCTTGCCGCGGGCGGCCTCGCGGTCGCCGCGGGTGTGGGTGGCGCGGGGGAGCATGCCGTATTCGGCGGTAACCCAGCCCTGGCCGGAGTTGCGCAGGAAGCCTGGCACGCGGCCCTCGACGGAGGCGGTGCAGAGCACCTCGGTGCCGCCGGCGCGGATGAGGCAGGAGCCCTCGGCGTGGTGAGAGAAGCGCGGGGTGAAGGAGAGTTCACGAAGCTGGTCTGCGGCGCGGCCGGAGGGGCGCATGGCTGGGGCATCCTTGAGAGGGGAGGGGTTTTTAGACTCAAGGTCGCCTGGGAGGCCAGGGCTGTGCCCCCCAGCCGGGTCCAGCGGCCGGGCCCCTGGGCCTAAATCAAGCAAAGCTCTCTGAGTTCTCTCAGCATTTCCTTCGGAATCTCATCCTGCCCCTTGGCCTTCTCGCGCGTTCCGATGTCCGGCGGTGCATCGCCTGGTTGGAGATATCTCCAGCCCTGGAATGGCTTGATCTTGCGGGCGGCGACCTGGACCAGGGTAGGGTCGAGCACCAGGCCGCAGCAGGCGGTGCCGTCGTCCCATTGGTCGGGCACGATGTCGAGGATGCGTTGGCGCACCGTGATGGCGCGGTTGATGACCCAGTAGATCGAGCCGCCGTCGAGCACCTCCTCCACCCGGCGCGGCGCGTTGCGGGTCTGGCTGCGCAGGGGCGGGCGGGCGGCGGCGCGCAGGGACTGGACCTCGCGCAGATGGTCGATGTCGCGGATGCCCACGGCGAGCTTGATGAGATGAATCATTCGCTAAAGGTCGGGTGATCGGGGCATGGTGCAAGGCAGGATTGATCGGTGGGGTCGATTCGGCGAATTTTTGTGCGGTGTCGGTGCAAATGGGGGGTCGGATGGGTCTCGCGCGGGTGGTTGGGCTGCTGATGGCGGTGCTGCCTTGGGTGGCGGCGGCGCAGGGGAGCGGGAGTGCGACGCTGGACGCGGTGCGGGCGCGGGGCAGCCTGGTGTGCGGTGTGGCGGGCAATATTCCCGGCTTCGCGCTGCCCGACAGCCAGGGCGTGATGCGCGGGCTGGATGCCGATGGCTGTCGGGCCATCGCGGCGGCGGCATTGGGGGATGCGGGCAAGGTGCGCTTCGTGTCGCTGACAACGACCAACCGCTTCACCGCGTTGCAGGCCGGCGAGGTGGATGTGCTGGTGCGCGACACCACCTGGACGCTGGGGCGCGAGGCCGGGCTGGGGCTGTTGTTCGCGGGTGTCAATTATTACGATGGCACCGCGTTCATGGTGAAGAAGTCGCTGGGTGTGGACAGTGCGAAGGCGCTGGATGGTGCCACCGTGTGCGTGCAGCCGGGGACCAGCACGGAGCTGGCGATCGCCGATTATTTCCGCGTGAACAGGTTGAAGTTCTCGCCAGTGACGATCCAGGACCTGCAGGAGATTCGCGGCGCCTTCATGGCCGGGCGCTGCGATGCCTATTCGACCGATGGGTCGCAGCTGGCGGGGTATCGGTCGACCCTGCCGGTGCCGGAGGATTTCGTGATTCTGCCTGAAGTGATCAGCAAGGAGCCGCTGGGGCCGATGGTGCGCAAGGGTGACGACAAATGGTTCGACCTGGTGCGCTGGACGTTTGCGGCGATGGTGGCCGCCGAGGAGCTGGGGGTGAGTTCGGCCAATGTTGGCAGTTTCGCCACCAGCACGAATCCGGATGTGCGGCGGCTGCTGGGCCTCGAGGGTGATCTGGGCAAGCAGCTCGGCGTGGCGTCGGACTTTGTCGCGACCATTGTGAAGTCGGTTGGCAATTACGGTGAACTTTGGACGCGCAGCATCGGGCCGACGGGGTTGCAGCGGGGCTTGAACCGGCTGTGGACGCAGGGCGGGTTGCAATACGCGCCACCGCTGCGCTGAAGGCGGGCCGTTGAGCGGCTTGCTGCGAAGCGAACGGGTTCGCGCCTGGGTCTGGCAGGCGGTGATCCTGGGCGGCCTTGTCCTGCTGATCTGGTGGCTGGCGGGCAATGCGACGCGCAACCTGGCGGCGCGGCATATCGCCACCGGGTTCGGGTTCTTGGACAACGCGGCGGCGATCCCGATCGCAGAATCGCCGATTTCCTATGTGCCGTCTGAAAGTTCCTATGGTCGGGCGTTGGCCGTGGGGGTGCTGAACACGTTGAAGGCCTCCGCGGTGGGGATTGTGCTGGCGATGCTGATCGGCACGGCGGTGGGGATCGCGCGGCTGTCGCCGAACCGGTTGGCGTCGGTCTGCGCTGCGTCTTATGTCGAGTTGCTGCGCGACACGCCGCCGTTGTTGCAGTTGCTGATGTGGTATTCGGCGTTGCAGGCGTTGCCGCCGGCGCGCCAGGCGCTGCATGCCGGGCCGGTGGTTCTCTCCAATCGCGGGCTGATTCTGCCGGTGCTGGAGTGGCAGACGGCACACTGGGCGGCGTTGGCGGCGCTGGTGATTGTTGCCGGCTTTATCTGGAGGAGTGCGGCGCGCTGGCGGTGGGCGCTGCTGTGCGTGCCGGTGCTGGTGTGGGCGGCGATGGGTGCGCCGTTCGAGATGGAGCGGCCGGTTCTGCGGGGATTCAATTTCGTCGGCGGGATGACGCTGAGCCCGGAATTCGCCGCGCTGGTGGTGGGGCTTGTGGTCTACACCTCTGCCTACATCGCTGAGATCGTGCGGTCGGGCATCCAGGCGATCCCGAAGGGGCAGTGGGAGGCGGCGGGGGCGTTGGGGTTCTCGCGCGCGCAGACGCTGCGGCTGGTGATATTGCCGCAGGCGCTGCGGGTGATTTTGCCGCCTCTGGCCAGCGAATTTCTCAATCTGACCAAGAACACCACGCTGGCTGTGGCGATCGGCTTTCAGGACATCATGTCGATCGGCGAGACGACGCTGAACCAGACCGGGCAGTCGATCGAAACGATTGTGCTGGTGATGGCGTTCTTTCTGATCGTCAGTTTGGCGATCAGCGGTGGGATCGGTGTGCTGGAGACCCGGCTGGCGCGGGTGGGCGCGCGATGATCGCGGCGTTGCGCAAAACCCTGTTTGGCGGCTGGGTGAGTTCGATCGTGACGGTCCTGCTCGCGCTGGTGCTGTGGCGCGGCGCGGCGGGGCTGCTGGATTGGGCGGTGGTGCGCGGGCATGGCTTTGGTGCGACGCCGGCGATGTGTCGCGCCGATGGCGGGGCGTGCTGGGCGGTTATTGGCGAGAAATATCGCTTCATCCTGTTCGGCCGCTATCCGTATGAGGCGCAATGGCGGCCGGCGATCGTGATCGGAGTGTTTCTGGCGCTGTTTGGGATTTCGGCATTTCGTGCCTGTTGGCGGCCGATGCTGGGCCTGGTGTGGGTTGGCGCGCTGGCGATTGTTCTGGCGCTGATGTGGGGTGGGTTCGCCGGCATGGACTATGTGCCGCAGGACAGCTGGGGTGGCTTGCCGATCACGCTGTTGCTGTCGTCGGTGGGCTGCGTGCTGGCATTTCCGCTGGCGGTGCTGGTCGCACTTGGGCGGCGCGCGCGGTCGATGCCGGCGGTGCGGGCGGTGTGCGTGCTGTATGTGGAGCTGGTGCGCGGGGTGCCGCTGGTGGCGCTGCTGTTCATGGCGAGCGTGATGCTGCCGTTGTTTTTGCCGGAGGGGCTGAATCCGGACAAGCTGTTGCGCGCGCAGGTGGCGATCATTCTGTTCGCCGCGGCCTATCTGGCCGAGGTGGTGCGCGGTGGTTTGCAGGCGCTGCCGCGTGGGCAGTATGAGGCCGCCGACGCGCTTGGCTTGAGCTATTGGCAGACGCAGCTGAGGGTGATTCTGCCGCAGGCGCTGCGGCTGGTGGTGCCGCCTCTGGTGAACACCTTCACCGGATTGTTCAAGGATACGTCTTTGGTGTTGATCATCGGGCTGCTCGATCTGCTGACCGCGGGCAAGGTCGCGCTCGCCGATCCGGTCTGGCAGCCGTTTGGCGAGGAAGTGTATCTGCTGCTTGCGGTGATCTATTTCGCATTCTGCTTTTTTCTCTCGCGCGCATCGCGCCGGCTGGAGGCGACATGAGCGACATCGCTGTGCAGATCGAGCATCTGAAGAAATCCTATGGCGCGATTCAGGTGCTGCGCGACATCTCGCTGTCGGTGGCGACAGGCGAACGGGTGGTGATCTGCGGGCCTTCGGGTTCTGGCAAGAGCACGCTCATCCGCTGCATCAACCGGCTGGAACGCCATGATGGCGGACGGATCGTGGTGGATGGCGTGGAGCTGACCGACGATGTGCGGGCGCTGCGGGCGATCCGGCGCGATGTTGGCATGGTGTTTCAGAATTTCAATTTGTTTCCGCATCTTTCGGTGCTGGAGAATTGCACGCTGGCGCCGATCCAGGTGCGCGGGATGAGCAAGGCGGCGGCGGAGGAGTTGGCGATGGGGCTGCTTGCGCGCGTGCGCATTCCCGAGCAGGCGCGAAAATTTCCCGCGCAGCTGTCGGGTGGCCAGCAGCAGCGTGTGGCGATCGCGCGCGCGCTGGCGATGCAGCCCCGCATCATGCTGTTCGATGAGCCGACATCGGCACTTGATCCCGAAATGATCAAGGAGGTGCTGGATACCATGATCGAGCTCGCCGGCACCGGCATGACGATGCTGGTGGTGACGCATGAGATGGGCTTTGCGCGCCAGGTGGCCGATCGGGTGGTGTTCATGGATGGTGGCGAGATTGTCGAGCAGGGTGTGCCGGCGGCGCTGTTCGCCAATCCGCGCACCGAGCGGCTGCAGAATTTTCTCGGCCGCATCCTGCAGGGCTGAGCGTGAAGATCGTTGGCCTGACTGGTGGGATCGGGATGGGGAAATCCACCGTCGCGCGGCTGCTGCGCCAGCGGCGGCTGCGTGTGTTCGATGCCGATGCGGAGGTGCATCGTCTGCAGGCGCCGGGCGGCGCGGCGCTGCCGGCGATCGGCGCGGCGTTCCCCGGCACGGTGGTCGATGGTCGGTTGGATCGCGCGCGGCTGCGCGCGGCGGTGCTGGGCGACGCGGCCGCGCTGCGGCGGCTGGAGGCGATCATCCATCCGCTGGTGCGGGCGGGCGAGCGGCACTTTGTCGCGCGCGCGCGCCGTGCGGGGGCTGGGTGTGTGGTGCTGGATATTCCGCTGCTGTTCGAAACCGGCGGCGATCGGCGGGTGGATGCGGTGTGGGTGGTCTCCGCACCGGCGGCGGTGCAGCGGGCGCGGGTGCGGGCGCGCGGGGGGCTGGGCGAGGCGCAGATCGATGCGATCCTCGCGCGGCAGATGCCTGATGCGCTCAAGCGTCGTCGTGCGGATGCGGTGATCCCGACGGGGCTGTCGCGGCGCCATGCGCAGGCGCGGGTGATTCGAATCCTTGACGGAATGCGGCGGAAGGTTTGAAAACGGCAGGAATGAAACAGCTCCTCAAGCGCGGCATTGTGTTTGACACCGAGACCACCGGCATCGACCCGCTGACGGGCGATCGGGTGATCGAGATCGCCTGTCTGGAGCTGGACAATGACCTGCCGACCGGGCGCAGCTTTCACGCGCTGATCGACCCCGAGCGGGACATTCCGGCCGAGGCCAGCCGGGTGCACGGCTTCACCTGGTCGGATCTGAAGGGCAAGCCGAAATTCGTCGAGGTGGCCGAGGCATTTCTGGCGTTCATCGGCACCGATGATCCGCTGATCGCGCATAATGCGCCGTTCGATTTCGGTTTCATCGATGCCGAGCTGGCGCGGGTGAACATGCCGCCGCTCGATCGTGCGCGGATGATCGACACCTATGCGCTGGCGCGCGCGCGCTTTCCGGGCATGCCGAACAGCCTGGATGCGCTGTGCCGGCGTTTCGAGATCGATCTGAGCGAGCGCACCACGCACAATGCCGTGCTGGACTGCAAGCTGTTGGCCGAGGTGTATGTCGAGCTGACCGGGGGGCGGCAGCGCGGGCTCGGTCTGGCGACGGACATGAGCACCGCGCGGGTGGCGGAGTATGCGCCGCGCGGCGTGCGCACGCCGCGCCCGATGGCGGTGAGCGCGGCGGAGGAGGCGGCGCACCAGGCCTTCGTGGCGCGGTTGAAGGACCCGTTATGGCCGACGGGCTGAGCCGGGTGCTGCTCATCGTGGAGGATGATGAGCTGGTGCGCATCACCACCGCGGAGATGCTGCGCGAGGAAGGCTTCGAGGTGTTGGAGGCGGAGACCGCGGCGCAGGCTGACACGCTGCTGGCCTCGGCATCCTATCTGCTGGTGGATCGCACGCTGCCGGACCGTGACGGGCTGGTGCTGGCGCGTGCGGCGCGCGGGCTGCGGCCGGAGTTGGCGATCGTGATCGCCTCGGGCCGGGAGCTGGTGGGAAATGAGTTCGTGTCGTTGCTGAAGCCATTTACCATGGCGGCATTGTTGCAGGCGCTGGACCGCGCGCGGCAGGCCGCCGGCGGCTGAGGCGGGATCCGATCACGCTGGCGCATGATCGGATCCGCTCGGATCTGGCCTCGAGCGGGCCCAGCGAGTTGATGAGGTCGAACACGCGCTTGCGCACGGCGGCGTCGGTGATGCGGTAATAGGCGCGCACCAGTTCGAGTGTTTCGCGGCGGTGCAGGTTCTCGTCGGTGCCGGCGAAGGCCTCCTGCGCCTCGGCCAGCCCGAGCGGGTTGGCGCGGGCGGCCGGGGAGTTGGCGGCCGTGACCTCGGACATGTCGTCGTAGAAGAAGCTGATCGGCACATCGAGCACGCGGCCGAGATCGAACAGGCGGGAAGCGGAGACGCGATTCACGCCGCGCTCATATTTCTGCACCTGCTGGAAGGTGAGGCCGAGGGCCTCGCCGAGTCGCTCCTGCGACATGCCGAGCAGGGTGCGGCGCAAGCGGATGCGCGAGCCCACATGCACGTCGATCGGGCTGGCGCGTGACTCGGTCACGGGGGAATCGAATCGGATGATGTCTTCGGCCATGGTGGTCTCCAGCACTTCTCGGGGCGATATGAGATCGACAACCGGGGGTTCGTCTCAAAAACATTAACACAGTCTTTAGGGCGCGACAACACCTGAATCGGCTTCGGCAAAGCGAGGTCGCACCGTTAATCCTCCGTTAACGCTGCAACCCGTAATTGTCAATGAAATCCGGGGTCGAGTCGCTGGCTCGCGTTCGGCGCGAGTCTCACATCCGCGCGAGGTGGGCGACATCAGGGGGTTCGGCGGGAGAAAGCAAGGCCTGCCAGTGTGGTAGCAGCCGCGAGCAGGGCGGGAATCAGCAGGCCGACGCGCGCGAACGGGGTGGGTGGGGCGGCCCCGGGCAGGGCCAGCACCAGCACGCCCGGCACCTCGCGCGGCAGGCGGGCGAGTTCGTGGCCGTGCGAATCGAAGCCGGCCGTGATGCCGGTGTTGGCGGCGCGCATCACCGGCAGCCCTTCCTCCACCGCGCGCAGGCGCACCGCGGCCAGATGCTGGCGCGGGCCGGTGGAGTTGCCGAACCAGGCATCGTTGGTGACGTTGACGATCCAGGCCGGGCGATCCGATTCGTCGATGATCTGGCCGGAGAAGATCGCCTCGTAGCAGATGATCGGGCCGACCGCGGGCAGGCCGGTGGGGTGCAGTGTGGTGGGGCCCGGGCCCTGGGCGAAGCCGGCGCCGGGGATCACCTGGATCGGCAGCGGCAGCCAGGCCGGCACATATTCTCCGAACGGCACCAGGCGCCATTTGTCGTAGGTCGCGATGGGCGGGGCGCCGCCGTCGATCACAAAGAGGGAGTTGCGCGGGCGGCGGGCGGCGTCAAAGCGCACGCCGCCGATCAGCGCGGGCAGGTCGCCGGCGGCGGTGGCGATCGCGTCGCGCGCGTTGCGGTCGATTTCCAGCAGGTAGGTGCTGGCGGTTTCCGGCCAGACGATGGTGACCGGGCGGCCCTGCGCCTCGGCGAGGCCCTGGGCGCTGAGGGCCAGGTGGCGCTCGAACAGTGCGCTGGCGCGGGCGGCGTCGAACTTGCCGCCCTGCTCGATGGCGCCCTGGACCAGTGCCACCGAGAGATTCGGCGCGGCGCCGACGGGGGCGTTCAGCAGGGATTTGCCGAGGCCGGCCCAGCTGGAGATGGCGAGCAGGATGAGGAACCAGGTGCCGCGTGCGGTGGTCGGCAGGCCGGCGACCAGCAGGGTCAGCAGGGTGAGGCCGGAGACGCCGATGAGGGCGGCGGGCTGGATGAAGGCGTCGCCCACCGCGCCGGGGATCGCCCAGACCGAGCCGAGCGGGTTCCAGGGAAAGCCGGTGAGGGTGAACTGGCGCGCGAGGTCGAACAGCACCCAGGCGCCGGCGAGGATCAGCAGGCGGGCGCCGGGGCCGCGGGCGAGGCGGGCGAGCGCGCAGGGTGCGGCGATGAACAGCGCCATGACGGCGGCGAGCGCGGGCACGGCCAGCGGCACCAGCCACCAGAATTTCTCGGCCTCGAACAGGATCGCCTCGGTGATCCAATAGAGGCCGACGACGTGATGCCCCAACCCGAACAGCCACCCGCGGCAGAACGCGGAGCGCAGGCTCGGTGCCTCCG
>CAIVDX010000562.1 GCA_903904805.1 uncultured Rhodospirillales bacterium | reverse complement strand
CCCATCGCCACTCGCATTCCTTGAGGTGAAGCTCGAAATTGACCTTCACCCCATTGAAGCGAACCAGGCGTCTTTTGGTGTAGGACCAGAAGCTCTCGATGCCGTTGATATGCACATCGCCATCGGTTAACGGGTTGCCTTGGTTGCGATATTTTTTGATTCGCAGGTGCTTGTCGGAGCCGACATCGACGAAACCATCATAGCCGCGCCAGCCGTCGGTGACGACGATACTTTGCACGCTGATTTTCCCCCTGATAGCATCTTGCAATGTGGCAGAAGAGACGCTTGGGACGATCTCGGTGAACACGCGGCCGCCGCGCTCGAAGATGCCGAACACTTTTTGCTTATTCGTTCCGCGTCCGCGCTTACGCGGCCCCAGCACGCCGCGCGGGCGATCGGCGCCAAAATAGCTCTCATCGCACTCGATGGTGCCGACGAGCTGGTCGATCTGCCGACACTGATGCGCATGGATGGCGGCGCGAAACAGGCCGTAATAGCGGTTGACCGTTTTGCTGTTCAGGCCGAGCAAGAGGGGGCCTGCGTCGCAGTGAGGTCGGCCGCGAAGGCCTGCATCACTTTTTTCTGCCGGTAGCGTGATAAGCCGTTCTTTTTGTTAAGCATTTGACCATCCTAGCGCCGGATTGATGGTCTAGAGCCTTTTCAAAAAAAGACTGCTTCAACTGTCCGCTCTTGGTATCCAAGGAATCCGGGCAACCTCGATCCCATCCTCGGCAAGGGCCTCGGCCTGGGCCTCGGTCGTCTCACCATAGATCGCCCGCGCGTCCGCCTCGCCGTTATGGATGCGCCGTGCCTCCTCGGCGAAATCCTCCCCGACATAATCAGCGTTTTTCTCCACCTCCGCGCGCAGGCGCTGCAGCGCCACCCGCACCGCATCGGGCAATGCCGGCACGTTGACGCTGGTGGTGGGCACCGGTTCGAGGGCCGTCTGCGCGGCCCCTTCAGGGGCCGCGGCCAGGGGCTCGGTACGCGACTCGGTGCGCGGCTCGATACGGGGCTCGGGGCGGGCGTTGGATTTGCGCGGCAGGGCGGGGGCCATCAGACCGCGGGAGATATTCGTGCTGGCGCAGTGCGGGCAGGCGATCAGGCCTGCCTCGGCCTGCTGGTCGAAGGCCGCACTGTCACGAAACCAACCGTCGAACTCGTGTGCGTCCGGGCAGCGCAGGGCGTAGTGGATCATGGGGCTGCCAGCAGCGGGTCGAGCTTGCCGGTGCGGTCGAGGGCGAGCAGTTCGTCGCAGCCGCCGATATGGGCGCCGTCGATGAAAATCTGCGGCACCGAGGTGCGCCCGCCCGACCGGGCGACCGCGGTGCGGCGCTCCTCGCTGCCGTTGGGCGCGTTGATCTCGTTGAAGGCAACGCCCTTGCGCGTCAGCAACCCCACCGCGCGCTCGCAATAGGGGCACCAGGGCTGGGTGTAGATATCGATCTCGGCCATCGGACCCTCACAGTGAAGGGCCATTTGTGGTGTTGCTTGCGCCGGACTGCAAGCGGTCAGGTGGATGGCAGCCACTCGGCGCGCGGGTCGGCCACGCGGGCAGCGACCAGCACAGACACATCGCGCGCTCCGGCCTCGCGCAGCGTGCGGGCGCAGGCATTGGCGGTGGCGCCCGAGGTCAGCACGTCGTCGATGAGCAGCACGCGCGCGCCGGCGATGGCCTGGGCACGGCTGGGGCGAATGGCGAAGATATTGGCCACCGTACGGGCGCGTTCGGACGCGCCGAGATCGCCGAGCGGTGGGGTGTGGGTGAGGCGCAGCATCGCGTCGGGGATCAGGACGGGGCCCTCGCGCCCGCGTCCGCGCAGGATGGCGCGGGCCAGCAGCACCGACTGGTTGTAGCCGCGCGCGCGCAGCCGTCGGACATGCAGCGGCACCGGCACCAGAATATCGGCCTGGCTGAGCAGGGCGGCGCCGATGCGGGCCATGTGCGGGGCAAGTGTGCTGGCCAGTTCCAGCCGGTTGGCGTTTTTCAGCGGCAGGATCAGCTGGCGCGAGGCCGCGTCATAAGCGAGCGCGGCGCGGGCGCGGGAGAAGATCGGCGGATCTTCGATGCAGGTATCGCAGAAAGGGGTCACGCGGCGACGATCCAACTGGCTGCCGCAGCGATCGCAGCAGGGCTCGACGAGGAATGTGAGCATCTCGAAGCAGGCCGCGCAGAAGCCGCCCTGCATCGGCACGATGCGGTCGCAGGTGGGGCATTGCGGCGGCACCACCAGGTCGAGCACGGCCAGCCCCGCGCGGCGCAGCAATCCGATCGCGTCCATTGTGCTGATCTAGCAAATAACACCCTGGGGTTGTAGTGCGATCTTGCTTGGCAGCGCGCTCCGGTGCGGGCATGTGAGCGGGATGAACGAGGCGATGATGATTTTCGATCGCGGCGCGGTGCGGCTGCATCGCGACCGCGCGGCGGATGGCGTGGCGTCGGTCGCCAATGTGCTCGCCGATGCCGCCGAACGCCTGCTGGATCGGCTGGACGACACCACACGGCGTTTTGGCGCTGCGCTTGACATAGGCGGCCGCGGCGTGGTGGCCCCGATGCTGCGCGCGCGCGCGATCGACACCGTGTCGATGGACTTCTCTCCGGCGATGGCGGCGAGAAATGGCGGGGCGGCCGTGGCGGCGGATGAGGAATTTCTGCCCTTTGCCCCGGCCAGCTTCGATCTGGTGGTGGCCAGCCTCTCGCTGCACTGGGCGAATGATCTGCCTGGCGTGCTGATCCAGATCCGCCAGACGCTGAAGCCGGATGGGCTGTTTCTGGCGAGCCTGCCGGCGCTGGGCACGCTGGCCGAATTGCGTGCGTCGCTCGCTGCCGCGGAGGCCGAGCTGGCCGGTGGCGCCTCGCCGCGCGTCTCGCCCTTCGCCGATCTGCGCGACGCGGCGGGGCTGCTGCAACGCGCCGGCTTCGCGCTGCCGGTCGCTGATGCCGAGGAGATCAGCCTGCTCTATGCCGACCCGCTCGCCTTGCTGCGCGATCTGCGCGCCGCCGGAGAGACCAATGCGGTGCGTCTTCGCGATCGCCGTGTGCCGAAGCGGGCGATGTTCGCGCAGGCGCTCGCCGACCTGCCGCAGCGCGATGGTCGAAGCGTGGCCACGCTGCGTCTGGCGATGATGACCGGCTGGGCGCCGGGGCCGGATCAGCCGCTTCCGGCGAAGCGGGGGAGTGGGACAGTGAGTCTGGTTGAGGTCCTGGAAGGCGAGAAAGACAAGGATGGTCTGTCTTGAGAGAAAGAACCAACGACGCTCTTGGCGTTCGATGCGGGGGCGACCGGGCCGGGTGATACCACCCGGCCCATCATTCAGATTCCCTATTTCGTCGCGATGATCGGCGGCGGCGCCCATGTGCTGGTGAGCGCCTCCGGCTTCGGCCAGTATAGCCGCATCACCATGTAGATCGGGCCGTTCGGCGCGGGCAGCCAGTTGCTTTCCTTGGCGGGGCCTGGAGATTTCGCCTGGATGTAGATGGTCAGCGAGCCATCCGGGTTCTTTTTCATGCCAGGCAGCATCGGCGAGTTGATCAGATAGCGGTTGATCGGGTTGTCGATCAGCAACTGCGTCTTGCCGTCATACATCGTCACCGACCAGAAGGCATTCACCGGCGGCAGGTGGCCAGCGGGGAAGGTGAGGGTGTAGTTGGCCTTGCTGCCGTCCAGCTTCGCGCCGTGATTGTCGGTCATCGCCAGGGGATAGAGCGCTTCTTCCTTGATGTTGCCGTAGATGCCGGCAAGGGCGGCGGCGGCGCGCAGCAGATAGTCGCCGTTGTAGAAGGCGCGATCGCCGAACGCCGCGCCGATCTGCCAGCCGTTGCGGGTCTGGCCGACGGTGTCCTTGCGCGCCGAGATCTCCTTGAACGCCTCCTTCATCGCGAGTCCCTCGGCGATCCTGTCTTCCAGCGGCAGGCTGGAAAAATCGAATGGCTTGCCGGCGCCGATGCCAATCTTGGCGAAATCCTCGCGCAGTTTCGTCTCCTCCGGCACTGTCGGGGCGAACTGCAGCAGGAAGTTCAGGTATGAGAACACGCCGGTCTTGAAGGCGTCGTCACCGAATTTCGGGAAATCGATCGCCGGTGCGGCCGGCGGTGGCGGGCTGTTGAGGAAGGTTGAGAGCGGCATCGCCTTATAGCCGGCCTGGATCTTTTTGATGTTGTCGATGTCGGCCGGGTTGAACAGCTGGGTGCGGAAAATCGCGAGTGAAAACTGGGTCTCGCTGTGGAATTCCTTGGCGATCGCGGCGGGCTTGGTGCCGTGCCAGCCGGGCCCGCTGACCATGTAGCAGCCGCCATCATTGCCGGTGGTGCGGCTGCCGACATAGCCGTAGGTGTCGCTGTACAGATCGGCAAGCTGCACGGAGTAATACCGCGCCTTGTCGATCACCGGCACGCAGAACACCACCGGTTCGGCCCGCAGATCCATCTGCAGCATCGAGTACGGTGTGTCGCTGTTCGGGGTGACGATGGCAGTGTCCTTCGGCGTGAACACGCGCGCCTGTCCAAGCACCTGATTGAAGCCGCCCAGGTACTGCGAGGAGGTGGTATCGATGTTGAATTCCCACATCGCCTTGTAGCCCGCCACCATCGGGAAGGCGTAGATATAGGCTGACTTCGCGATGTCGTTCGCCTCGAACGGGTCCCATACGCGGGGCTGCGCGTGGGCCGCGGGGGCCGATGCCGTGACAACGGTGATCGCAGCCAGCGCTGCGCGAGCATGTGAGAGCGTCATGATGCTGCCTTTAACCTTGGGGATATTGTAGAGATGAGCAGGGCTCGGCACGTGCGGCGGGATTATGGCTTGGAGTTGCTCATTCCAGGGCCAGTCTTATCGTAAACGTTGAAGACTTCATCTGCAAGGATCGTAGCCACCCCACCCTCTGGAACTTCCAGATTGTCCTGCTGCAGCGTGACGACGCGGGCCTTCCAGCCAGGTGGAAGCTTTTTGAAGTTCGCTGCGCCCGCAGCCATGAACGCCACGTAGGTGTGTTGCGGTTTCAGTCCCAGTTGGAAGCCCTTCATGATCCATGTGTTGCCGGTCGCATCATCGAGCACCATCACTTTAGTACCTTTGTTCCAGTTGACCGCGCTTTTGCGCGCGATCGTGACCGGTGCATATGGCGTCACGTCTCCGACATCGATTTTTTTGCCCAAATTGAGCTGCGCCGTCCACGGCAACTGCATGCCACCAAACTGCCTGACTGTGCCGACTTCGACATCGAACCAATCGGCGATCCACAGCTTCGGGCCGTTCAGAGAGGCCCCCAACACGCCGTACTGCGCCTTGAGCTTCTTCATGTCGAGTGCTGCGACAAGTGCCTGCGGCGAGGAATCCTTGTTGGCGGGAATCTTGGGAATGGCATAGCTTCCGTAACATTCCGCAATGATATCGCCGGTGTTCGGATCAAGGCCGGCAAGATACATTTCGATGAAGCGCATCAAATGGGAGTTGCTGATGCGGTTGGTTTTTGCGTTCACGCCGTCCGACAGCACCGCGGGCTTCGGCTCCGCCAGCGCCTTGATGCAATCGCCGGAGAGGTCTGCCAAGTGTGCCGCCATGCAGTCGCCGATGCGCCCGCCTCCGGGCAAAACGCCCGTGCAGTGCTGCACGATGTCACCAGCGCACGCGCTGACGATGGTGGCGCCGTGCTCTAGCTTTTCCCAGGTGGATTGCGCCGAAGCAGGTTGGCTGATCGCCGCGAGTGCGACCAGCATTGCGATTGTTCCTCGCATGACGACGACCCTCCGAACGACCCCGACGGCCGACCAAATGTGGTCGATATTTCTATCAGGATATTACTGATCCGTTCGCCCGAGTGTCCACGCAGATTTTCCGCTTGGGATTCGCGTTCAGCCGCCGGTGACACTCATATGACGCGTCAAGGCCGGGGCATCCTGCCGGCGGTCGATGATGAAATCATGGCCCTTTGGCTTGCGCGCGATCGCGTCGCGGATCGCCTGCGCCAAGGCTGCATCATCGGCGCCCGCGCGCAGCACCGCGCGCAGATCGGCGGCGTCGTCCTGGCCGAGGCACATATAGAGCACGCCGGTGCAGGTGAGCCGCACGCGGTTGCAGCTTTCGCAAAAATTATGGGTCATCGGCGTGATGAAGCCGATCCGCCGGCCGGTCTGTTCGACGGTGTAGTAGCGGGCAGGGCCGCCGGTGCGGTAGTCGGTCTCGGTGAGTGTCCAGCGCTTGCGCAGCCGCGCCCGCAGTTGCGAGAGCGGCAGATACTGCTCCACCCGATCGCCGCCGATATCGCCCAGCGGCATTGTTTCGATCAGGCATAGATCGAAGCCGTGGGTGCCGCACCAGGCCACCATCTCATCGATGTCGGCCTCGTTCTCGCCCTTCAGCGCCACGGCATTGATCTTGATGGCGAGCCCGGCCGCCTTCGCGGCGAAGATGCCGTCGAGCGTCTTGTCGAGCTTGCCCCAGCGGGTGATGCGGGCGAAGCGCTCGGCATCGAGCGTATCCAGGCTCACATTCACCCGGCGCACGCCCGCACGCGCCAGCGGCTCGGCGAAGCGGGTGAGCTGGGTGCCATTGGTGGTGAGGGTGAGTTCTTCCAACCCGTGGCCGAGCATGGCGCCGAGGCCATCGAACAGGCTCATCACATTGCGCCGCACCAGCGGCTCGCCGCCGGTGATGCGCAGCTTGCGCACACCCAAGGCCACGAAGGCCGCGCACAGGCGCTGGGTTTCCTCCAGGCTGAGGATCTCCGGCTTGGGCAGGAAGGTCATGTCCTCGGACATGCAATAGACGCAGCGAAGGTCGCAGCGGTCGGTGACCGACACGCGCAGATAATCGATGCCACGCCCAAACGGGTCGATCATTGGCGACCCTGCTGGGGCGGCCGGCGGCGAGAGATTGCTGTGGTCGATCAGGTCCATCGGCCTAGTTTCGGCTCGGTGGGGCGCGTGTTCAAGGGGGGCGGTTCACGCGGGGGGCCGCGAGGGTCCGATGATGTCGAGACTCACCTTGTCGGTTTGGATGAGAACCTTGCCGGCATGCTCGAAATTCACCGTGACGCGCGCGCCGACGACCGACTGCACCTGGCCCTCGCCCCAGTCCGGCCGGCCGGGCAGGCGCACGCGCTGGCCGGGCTCCAGCATATCGCCACCCGCGTGTGCGGTCATGCCGCGTGCAATCCGGGATTGCAGCGCCGAATGCGTTGATATTGGATGGAGGATTGTGAGGCGGTGCAGGGATCGGGTGGCATCGCCTCAGCATGGTGAAGCGGCAGGCGGGTGGCAATGATGCAGGATATGGTGGGCGATCGAGGGGTCGACGAGCTGGTGCCGGCGGAACTGCTGCGCGCGCTGGCCGCTCGGCTGTGCCACGATCTGGCGGGTCCGCTGGGGGTGCTCTCGGGCGGGATCGAGGCTGCACTCGACGATCCGACCGACCCCGCCGAGGCGCTGGAACTGGCGCGTCAGGCATCGGTGGAGGCGGCTGCCAGGCTGCGTCTGCTGCGTGCCGCCTGGGCGGGCACCGAGGAGGCGCTGTCGGTGGCTGACATCACGCGCCTCGCCGACGGGCTGCCGCGGCGGCATGCCATTCGTCCGGATTTGTCGGCGCTCGGCGCCACCACGTTGCCGCCGGCCGAGGCGGTCCTGCTGCTCAATCTGCTGCTGCTGGCCGCCGAGGCGCTGCCGGCGGGCGGCGACATCGCGGTGGCGCGCGACCGCGAGCAGGATTGGGTGCTGCGGGTGTCTGGCCCACGCGCGCGCTGGCCGGCCGGTTTCGCCACCGGCCTGTCCGAGGGTCCGATCGAGGCGCGCGGGCTGGCGGTGCCGATGACGCTGCGCGCGGCGGCGGCGGCGGGGATGTCGCTGTCGCTGCTGATGGGGGGGCCGGAGGACGCCCCACCCTTGCTGGTGCGCGCGCGCTGAGCGGTCGCACGCGCCGCGCGTTCACACTTTCTTCGCCTCGTCCCGGCAGTCTGTGCCGCGCACCGAGTTGGCTGCGCGCAGGCGCGAGAGGGACGATATGGATGATCTGCTGGCGGATTTCCTGGCCGAGACCGCCGAGGGACTGGCCGAGCTGGACACCGCGCTGCTGAAACTTGAGCGCGCGCCGGACGATGCTCCCACCCTCGCTCTGGTGTTCCGGCTGGTGCACACGATCAAGGGCACCTGCGGCTTTTTGGGGCTGCCGCGGCTGGAACGCGTGGCGCATGCGGCGGAAAATCTGCTGGGCGAGATGCGCGATGGCACCCGCGTGGCCGATGCGGCCCTGATCGGTGCCATTTTGGGTGCCGCCGATCGGATGCGGGCCATTGTGGATGGCCTGGCACGGGACGGCGCGGAGGCAGGTGGAGACGATACCGCGCTGATCTCCCAGCTGGACGCGCTGCGGGCGGGCGGCCCGGCGCCTGGTCTCGCTCTCACCGCTGGTGCCCCCAGCGCCACCCTCGCCTCAAACGCTGTCGCGCCAGTCTCCCTCGCGCCAGTCTCCCTCGCGCCAGTCTCCCGTGCGCCAGTCGCCGTCGAACCGCTGACGGCCGAGCCTGGGGCGTCTGACTCTGGCAGCGAGGCGCCGCTGGCCGGTCAGACGATCAGGGTGGCGGTTGAGGTGCTCGATCATCTGATGACCCTTGCGGGCGAGCTTGTGCTCACGCGCAACCAGCTGCTGCAGGTGGCGCGCAGCCAGGCCGGGCATGATTTCTCGGTGCCGCTGCAGCGCCTGTCGCAGATCACCTCTGATCTGCAGGAAGGCGTGATGAAGACGCGCATGCAGCCAATCGGCGGCGCCTGGGCAAAGCTGCCGCGCCTGGTGCGCGATCTCAGCCAGGAGCTGGGCAAGCCGATCGAGCTGGTGATGCAGGGCGCGACCACCGAGCTTGACCGCCAGGTGCTTGAGCTGATCCGCGATCCGCTCACCCACATGGTGCGCAATTGTGCGGACCACGCGCTGGAACTGCCCGAGGAGCGGCGTGCGGCCGGCAAGCCGCCAACCGGCAAGATCCGCCTGAACGCGATGCACGAGGGCGGCCATATCATCGTGCAGATCGCCGATGACGGCCGGGGCCTGCCGGTGGAGAAGATCCGGGCCAAGGCGCTCGCGCTGGGTTTCGCCAGTGCCGCCGAGCTGGCCGCGATGAGTGAGGCGGAGGTCATCCGCTTCATCTTTCGCGCCGGTTTCTCCACCGCCCAGGCGGTCACCGCCGTCTCCGGCCGGGGGGTCGGGATGGATGTTGTGAAGACCAACATCGAGCGGATCGGCGGCGCGATCGATGTGCGCAGCGAGGCCGGGCGCGGCACCATGTTCACCATCAAGATCCCCCTCACGCTGGCGATCGTCGCCGCGCTGGTGGTGGAGGCTGGTGGTGAGCGCTTCGCCATTCCGCAGATCGGTGTGCTGGAGCTGGTGCGGGTGGGGCCGGGCAGCGAACATCGTGTGGAGACGATCAACACCACCAAGGTGCTGCGCCTGCGCGAGCGCCTGCTGCCGCTGGCCGACCTGACCGAGGTGCTGCGGCTGCCGCCCTCGCAGGAGGCGGATCGGTTCGTGGTGGTTGCCCAGGTCGGCGGCGCGCTGCTCGGGCTGATCGTCGATCGCGTGTTCGACACCGAGGAGATCGTGGTGAAGCCGATCGCGCCGATCCTCCGGCACCTGTCGGTGTTCGGCGGCAACACGATTTTGGGGGACGGCTCGGTGATCATGATCCTCGACCCCAACGGCATCGCCCGCGCAGTTGGTCTCGCCCACGCCGAGGATCGCGGCGACGACGGTGCGGCGCGCGGCGCGGCGGTGGATTCAGAGCGTAGCGCGCTGCTGCTGATGCGGGCCGGCGGGTCGGCGCTGCTGGCGGTGCCGCTGCGGCTGGTCGCGCGGCTGGAGCAGGTGGCCCGCGGCACGGTGGAGCACACTGCCGATGGTCCGGTTACCCAGTATCGTGGCCGTCTGATGAAGCTGATCACACTGGCGCCACGGCCGCAGGATCCGGCGCAGTGGCCGGCGGAGAGCCCTGTGCTGGTCTTCGCGCGCGGCCGCCATATCGCCGGCCTGGTGGTCGATGAGATCATCGATGTCGTGCAGGACAGCCTGCAGGTGCAGCTCGGCACCTCGCGCCCGGGCCTGCTGGGAAGCGCAGTGATCGACGGCAAGGCGACCGATCTTCTCGATGCGGCGTGGCATCTCGCCAACGCGGTGCCGTCCTGGTTCGACGAGGATGCCGAGAGCGGGCCTGCCAGGTTGCTGGTGGTCGGCGGCGGGCGTGTCGCTGGCCTGGTGCCGGTGCTGGCGGCCGCGGGCCATGTGATGGCCACTGCCAATGACGAGGCCGGTGCGCTGCGCCTGCGCGACAATGGCGCGCAGTTCGACGCGATCATTGTCGACCGGCCTGGGGATGATGGTGGCTTCATTGCAGCGCTGCGCGCCGGCGGTGCCTGGCAGGACATGCCGATGATCGCGCTGGTCGGGCGGGTCGCCAAAAAGAAGCTCGCCACGATGCGCGCGGCGGGCTGGACGGATTGTGTGCCGAGCGGCGACCGCGTGGCGCTGGCGGAGTCGCTGGCGAGCTGCCTGCGTGTGCCGGTGGAGAGCGGATCATGAGCATGTCCATCGAGAGCGTGGACTGCACGCAGGGAACCTATGTGACGCTGATGTTGGGGGAGCAGCTGTGCGGGCTGCCAGTCTCATCGGTGCGAGATATTCTCGGCGAGCAGCCGATCACGCGTATTCCGCTCGCGCCGCCCGAGATTGCCGGCAGCCTCAATCTGCGTGGCCGCATCGTCACCAGCATCGATCTGCGCCGGCGGCTTGGGCTGGGGGCCACCACCGATCCGCAGGGGCGGATGTCGGTGGTGGCCGAGCATGGCGGCGAGCTCTATGCGCTGCTGGTCGATCAGGTGGAGGAGGTGCTGACCCTGCCGGCGAACGCGCTGGAGGCGAACCCACCCACCTTGCCGCCGCCCTGGTCGCAGTTCAGCCGTGGCGTGTGCCGGCTGGAGCAGCGTTTGCTGGTGCTGCTCGATCCCGAGCGGCTGATCCAAGTGGCGGAGGCATGAGCGTGGCCCACCGCGATGTGGATGAGGGCCTGCCGCAGCGACCCTGTCTGGTGGTCGATGACAGCCGGGTGGTGCGCAAAATGGCGCGGCGGATGCTGGAAGGCTGCGGCTTCAGCGTGTCCGAGGCTGGCGACGGCGCGGAGGCGCTGACCGCCTGCCGGGCGGCGATGCCCAGCTTCGTGCTGCTTGATTGGAACATGCCTGTGATGAACGGCATCGAATTTCTGCGTGCCCTGCGGCGCGAGTTCGATCCAGGCCCACCGGTGCTGCTCTGCACCACCGAAAGCGAGATCGAGCGGATCATGGAGGCGCTGGAGGCCGGCGCGACCGAATATGTGATGAAGCCGTTCGACGAGCCGATCCTGCGCGGCAAGCTGGAACAGGTTGGACTGTTGTGATCGCCGCGCAGACACGGGTTTGCGCGCCGACCGCGTCCGCGGGGGCGCCGGTGAGGGTGATGCTGTGCGACGATTCCGCGGTGATCCGCGCGGTGTTGGCGCGGATGCTGTCCAGCGAGCCGGGGATCGAGGTGGTTGCCCGCGTGGCCGACGGCGCGCAAGCCATCTCTACGCTCATGCCGGGCATGGTGGACGTGTTGATCCTCGACATCGAGATGCCGGTTATGGACGGGCTGGCGGCGTTGCCGGAATTGCTGCGGCGAGATCCATCGCTGCGGATCATCATGGCGTCCACCCTGACCACACGCGGGGCCGACATCGCGATGCGGGCGCTGCGGCTGGGGGCGGCGGATTATCTGCCCAAGCCGACGGCCGCCGAGATCAGCGGCAGTGACAGTTTTCGCGCCGAGCTGGTGGCGAAGGTGCACGGCCTGGCCCGGTTGCGGCGGGGCACACCGGTTGCCTCTGCGCCGGTGCCCGTCGCGCGCGCCGCGCCGCGGCAGGCGCCGCTGATGATCGCGATCGGCAGCTCGACCGGTGGGCCGCAGGCGCTGTTCGGCCTGGTGCCGGCGTTGGGTGTCGGGTTGGGGGTGCCGCTGGTGTTGACCCAGCACATGCCGGCCGGCTTCACCACGCTGCTGGCCCAACACATCACCAAACTCGGCGGGCTGAGCTGCTCGGAGGCCGTCGATGGTGAGATGCTGCGGGCAGATCACATCACCCTCGCACCGGGTGGCCAGCATCTGCTGGTGGAGCCAGCGGGCACATCCTACCGGGCGCGCCTGTCCGATGGCCCCGCGGAAAATTTCTGTCGGCCCTCGGTCGATCCGATGCTGCGCAGCGTGACCGCGGCAACCCATGGTAGGGCGCTGATGGTGATGCTGACCGGCATAGGGCAGGACGGGCTGGAGGGCACGCGGGGCCTGGTCGCCGCCGGCGGCACCGCGCTCGCGCAGGATGAGGCGAGCTCAGTGGTGTGGGGCATGCCGGGAGCGGTGGCGCGCGCGGGATTGTGCCACCAGGTGCTGCCGCTCACACAGCTCGCCGGTCAGGTGCGGCGACTGGTTGGCCGCGCATGCTGAACCAGGCGGGCTTCGACATTTTCGCCGGCTTCCTGAAGGCGCGCTCCGGCCTGTCGATCGGGCCGGACAAGATGTACTTGCTCGAGTCGCGACTTGAGCCGCTGCTGCGCCATCACGGCCTGCGGGACCTGCAGTCGATGGCGGATAAGCTGCGTGCCGGTGCGGAGCCTTTGGCCAGCGCCGTGGTCGAGGCGATGACCACCAATGAAAGCTTCTTTTTCCGCGAGGAACGCGCCTTCGCGCACCTGGCCGAGCGCGCGGTGCCGCGGCTACGCGCCGCGCGCCCGGCCGGCGCGAGTTTGCGGGTCTGGTCCGCCGCGTGCTCGACCGGGCAGGAGGCCTATTCGGTCGCGATGCAGCTGGCTGGCCAGAAGCTGGAGATTCTCGGCACCGACATTGCCGACCAGGCGATCGCGCGGGCGCGGGAGGGGCTCTACACCCAGTTCGAGGTGCAGCGGGGTCTGCCGATCCGGCTGTTGGCGCAGCATTTCCGCAAGGATCAGAGCCAGTGGCGCATTGCCGACGCCCTGCGCGCGGGCGCGCAATTCCGTCGCTTCAATCTGCTGGATGACGGCGCGGGCCTGGGTATTTTCGACGTGATTTTTTGCCGCAACGTGCTGATCTATTTCGACCAGCTGACCAAATCCAAGGTGCTGGCGATGCTGGCGCGGCGGCTTGCGCCGGATGGTGTGCTGTATCTCGGCGGTGCCGAGACGGTGCTTGGTTTGAGCACCCTGTTCGCGCCAGCGCCGGATGCGAACGGTGCCTGCGCCTATGTGCTCGGCTGAATGCGCGAGGCGGCCACACCGCCCGGCGCGATCCACACCAGGGCGCGGCATGGGCGGTTGGCCAGCCGCACACAGACCGGTCGCAGCTGGTAGCGCGGTCCTTCCCAGGCGGCGATGCCGCGGGCGGCGCGGGCGTCGATGCGCAGGATCGCGCCCGGCACGATCGCGGGAGCGCGGCGCAGGGTCAGGAAGCGGGAGCCGGCCAGGCGGACACGGCGCCAGCCTCGCAGTGTTGCGGGTGTGGCGGCGACGCGGCGGCCGGCATTGTGGGCGCGTAGGCGTTCGTCGAGGAGGGTGCCATAGGCGAAGAGGATCATCAGGAAGGCCAGGTCTCTGCCCTGGACCCGTTGG
>CAIVDX010000561.1 GCA_903904805.1 uncultured Rhodospirillales bacterium | reverse complement strand
TTCGTCATCAATGCGCAGAACTGCGTCCATTGCAAAACCTGCGACATCAAGGACCCCACCCAGAACATCAACTGGGTGCCGCCCGAGGGTGGTGGCGGGCCGGCCTATCCGGCGGGAATGTAGCGCCAGGTGATCGATCTCAGCGTGCTGTGGCTGCCCGCCGCCGCGGGCCTGGCCGCCGGCGTGATGAACGCGGTGGTGGGCGGCGGCAGCTTCGTCTCGCTCGCCGCGCTGATCGGCATGGGCCTGCCCTCGGTCTCCGCCAACGAGACCAGCACGCTTGCCTTGTTCTGCGGCCAGCTGACCAGCAGCTGGGCGGTGCGCGACGGGCTGCAGCCGGTCGCCGGGATCTCGATCCGCGCGATGCTGATCGCCACGATTTCCGGCGGCTTCGTGGGCGCGCTGCTGCTGATGGCGACACCCGACCTGATGCTCGACAAGATCCTGCCCTGGCTGCTGCTGTTCGCCGCCGTCGCGCTGATCTTCGGCCGCAATCTGACCGCCGCGCTGCGCCGTGGCGGCATGCATCTGGGCCCCGGCGCGATCCTGCCGAGCCAGCTGATCCTGGGTGCGTATGGCGGCTATTTCGGCGGCGCGGTGGGCATCATCATGACCTCGATCTGGCTGCTGCTGGATGTGGCCGACCTGCGCGCGATGATGCCGATGCGCACCTTGATGGTCAGCTCGGCCAATGCCACGGCGGTGGCGTTGTTCGCGATCTTTGGCCATGTGCGCTGGCCGCTGGCGATCGCGATGGCCCTCACCTCCGGGCTGGGTGGCTATGTGGGGGCGCGATATGGCCGGCGGTTGCCGAATATCGTGCTGAAATCGCTGACCATTGTGGTGACGATCAGCATGACCATCTACTTTTTCGTCAGGGCCTACTGAGCCGGCCCCTGGTCGGCGGGCTTGGCGCCGGTCGGACCGTAATCCTTCACCTGCACCTCGGCGCGCGCCTGTCGCATGGCGGCGGCGGCGGCATCACGCAGCAGCTCCTGGCGCAGCAGCAGCGTCACCTGCTGCAATGACGGCGTGGGGCCTTGCCGCCGCCCCTCGACCAGCAGGATGTACCACAGCCCATCGTACTGGATCGGATAGGAGGTCATCTGCCCGGCGGCGAGCGCGAAGGCCACATTGCGCAATTCGGGCGGCAGCCGATCGGCGGACACAAAGCCCACGCTGCCATCGTTGACCTTTGAAGGGTCCCTGCTGAAGGCGCGCACCGCCGCGGCAAACTCCATTCCGCCCTTGAGTTTCCCGATGGCTTCCTCGGCATCGGCCTGGCTCGCCGCGGCGATGAGGCGGAGCCGCACCTCCTCGGGGCCGGGTTTGCCGGCATACTCCGCCGCATAGCGCTCCTGGAGGGCTGCGTCGCTGACCTGATCGGGCACCATGCTTCGCAGGGCCGCGCCGGCCAGCTCATGGTCGCCTGCCATGGCGAGGCGGCCCTGGATGAGGGGGTTCTGGTCGAGGCCAAGTTGCCGGCCCTTGATCGCGAGCGCACGCTGCTGGACCAGATCGGCCAAGGCCGCCTGATAGACCGCCTTGGGCGGCTGGGCACGCGCGATGGGCGGCAATGCCCTGATCCGATCGGCGACCATTCCACGCGTCAATGAGGTGCCGCTGACCTCGGCAACGGTCACGCCAGGTGTCCTGTCGAAAAGATCCAACAGCTCCTCCAGTGCCCTGACGGATGGGTCTTGAGGTGTCGGCGCGGTCGGGGTTGGCAGCGAGAGGGGGGCCGTCCAGGCCGAACCGGCGAAGGGCGCGAGGGCAGCGAACAGGACCGCGGCGACCCGCACAATGCGGGTGATGCTCGATTGTCGCGTCACGGGACGTATTTTGACGTGAGGCGCCCCGGCATCTGGTGGCGCCGGCGTGCGCGACGATGGCTGGATCACTCGGCGGAACTCCCAGAAAAGGCCGGTCTCGCGACCGATGGGATCGGGCATGCGGCGGTCAGGCGTGACCGGACCTGTTCTATTTGCCGATTTTGTCGGTGAATCCTAGCCCGGGGTCGCTGATCCCGAAATGACGATGGCGGACCGGTCATGGTGAAATGTCACGCAATAGGGCTTGCTCCGGCGCCGGACTGCGTGTCTTATTAAAGAAATTGCTATTGGTTTAGGACATACGGGCCGCGCGCTTAAAAAAAAAGACGACCGCTGTGACTGATCTTTCCCGGCGTTTGGCTGTCGGTGGCGTTGCGCTTGGTGTGGCGGTTTGTCTGAGCCCGGTTGCACAGGCCGATACCATCTCCAACGGGTATCTCTTCGTCACCGATTACGGGTCCTCGCACCTGGATCGGTTTCTCTACACCTACGACCAGACGACCAACACGATCACGTCGATCACCCCCTACGGGATCGGCGGCAACACCAC
>CAIVDX010000560.1 GCA_903904805.1 uncultured Rhodospirillales bacterium | reverse complement strand
CCGACAAGGATTTCGGGCCGCTGGTGAAGACGGTGATGACGCGCTGCATTCAGTGCACGCGCTGCATTCGCTTCGCCACCGAAGTGGCCGGCGTGCCCGAGCTGGGTGCTACGGCGCGCGGCGAGAATATGGAAGTCGGCACCTATGTGCAGAAGGCGCTGAGTTCGGAGCTGTCGGGCAATCTGATTGATATCTGCCCGGTCGGCGCGTTGACCTCGAAGCCGTACGCCTTTGTCGCGCGGCCGTGGGAGCTGACCAAGGTGGACAGCATCGATGTGCTGGACGCGGTGGGCGCGGCGATCCGCATCGACAGCCGCGGGCCGGAGGTGCTGCGCATTCTGCCGCGGGTGAATGAGGCGGTGAACGAGGAGTGGCTGGCCGACAAGTCGCGCTTCGCGCTGGATGGGTTGAAGCGACGGCGGCTGGACAAGCCCTGGGTGAAGCGGGACGGCAAGCTGGTGCCGGCGAGCTGGGGTGAGGCGTTCGCTGCCATCGCGTCGCGGCTGCGCGGGCTGCCGGGGGATCGGATTGGCGCCATTGTGGGCGATCTGGCGGACGGCGAGAGCATTGTCGCGCTGAAGGATCTGATGGCGTCGCTCGGTTCGGCCAATCTGGATTGCCGGCAGGATGGTGCGGTCGGCGATGTGAGCCGGCGCGATTTCTATCGGTTCAATTCGAGCATCGCCGGCATTGATGACGCCGATGCGCTGCTGATCATCGGCGCCAATCCGCGCCATGAGGCGCCGCTGCTGAATGCGCGCATTCGCAAGCGCAGCCTGGCGGGGAATTTCCCGATCGGCGTGATCGGGCCGGTGAGCGATCTGACCTATCCGGTGCGTTGGCTGGGTGACAGCCCGGCGAGCGTGCGCGCGTTGGATGCGGGCTTCCTGGAGGCGCTGCGGGCGGCGAAGAAGCCGATGATCCTGCTAGGCGCGGGGGCGCTGATGCGGGCGGATGGTGCGGCGATCCTGGCGGCGGCGTGGCAGCTGGCGGTCGATATCGGCGCGCTGTCAAACGAGTGGCATGGCTTCAATGTGCTGCAGCATGCGGCCTCACGCGTGGGTGCGCTGGATCTGGGCTTCGTGCCGGGGCCGGGCGGACGCGATCTGGCGGGCATGATGGGCGGTGGTGTGGGCGTGCTGTGGCTGCTCGGCGCGGACGAGTTCGACACCAGCCGGATCGGTGCGGGGACCTTCGTGGTCTATCAGGGCCATCATGGCGATCGCGGGGCGGCGGCGGCGGATGTGATCCTGCCGGGGGCGGCCTATACCGAGAAGAGCGGCACCTGGGTGAACACCGAGGGGCGCGTGCAGCGAGGTGCCGCGGCGTTGTTCCCGCCAGGCGAGGCGCGGGAGGATTGGCGCATTCTGCGCGCCTTCTCCGAGAGCATCGGGCGCACGCTGCCCTATGACGACATCGAGGCGGTGCGGGCGCGCATGGTGGCCGTCAATGCGGTGTTCGGCGGCGAGGGCGTGCTGGATGGCGTGGGCTGCGCGGATCTGCGGGGGCCTGTTGGGGGCGGCGAGATCGCTGCGGCGCCGTTCGTGCCGGCGATCGCCAATTATTATATGACCGACCCGATCAGCCGGGCGAGCGCGACCATGGCGGCCTGCACCGCGGTGCACGCCCCCACCCTGCAGCAGGCGGCCGAGTGATGGCGACCCTGATGGATTTTCTGTTCGCCACCACCGCCGGCTATGTGGTGATGACCTTCATCTATGCCTTCGCGCTGCTGGTGCCGCTGCTCGTCGGCGTTGCCTATCTCACCTATGCCGAGCGCAAGGTGATGGCGGCGATGCAGATGCGCAAAGGGCCGAACGTGGTGGGTCCGTTCGGCCTGTTTCAGCCTTTTGCCGATGCCATCAAGATGTTGATGAAGGAAACCATCATCCCGATGGGGGCGAGCAAATATCTGTTCATCCTCGCGCCGATGCTGACCTTCGCGCTGGCGATGATGGCCTGGGCGGTGATCCCGGTGAATGATGGCTGGGCGATCGCCAACATCAATGTGGGCATGCTGTATCTGTTCGCGATCAGCTCGCTGGGTGTGTACGGCGTGATCATCGCGGGCTGGGCGAGCAATTCGAAATACGCCTTCATCGGCGCGCTGCGCTCGGCGGCGCAGATGGTGAGCTACGAGGTCTCGATGGGCTTCGTGCTGGTGTGCGTGCTGGTGTGCGTGGGGTCGTTGAACCTCAATGACATCGTGCTGGCGCAGACGCATCTGTGGTTCATCATCCCGCTGTTTCCGATGTTCGTGGTGTTCTTCATCTCGACATTGGCGGAGACCAACCGCGCGCCGTTCGATCTGCCCGAGGGCGAGAGCGAGATCGTGGCGGGGTTCTTTGTGGAATATAGCTCGCTCTCGTTCGGGCTGTTCTTCCTGGGCGAATACGCGAACATGATTTTGATGTCGGCGCTGACATCGATCCTGTTCCTGGGGGGATGGCTGAGTCCGATCCCGATCGAGCCGTTCACCTGGATCCCCGGGCCGATCTGGCTGATTGCGAAGATCTGTGCGTGTCTGTTCGTGTTCTTCTGGGTGCGCGCGACCTTCCCGCGGTATCGCTACGACCAGCTGAT
>CAIVDX010000559.1 GCA_903904805.1 uncultured Rhodospirillales bacterium | reverse complement strand
TCTCTGAAGGAGACCCACAGAGCCTTGTCAGCCAATGTGACATGCAGTTTCACCGCGAGCCCGTCTTTCGTGGTGAATACCGTGTCCGCCAGCAGAGTTCCCGGCTGCTTCGCTGCGGCCGCAACATCTGACAGCGTGAGATATTCCAGCCCGCGCGCGACATCATCGAGCTTTGAGGGGTCGAGCTCCGGATGGTCCGCGGGGGCGTCAAGACTGGCCTTGCCGTCCGCGATGCTGAAGGCGAAACTGCCGTCCGGTCCGGTCGAGCTGACCGATTTCACCCGCTCGCGCGATATGTTGGTCAGATCATGGCCGACCCAACCTGCAAAGTCCGTATCGGCGTCAACACTGCCGTCGGCCAACCAGGACTGCGCCTCGTTCGGGCGGCGCACGTAAATCTGCTGCTCGGTGGACGTTCCCTGCGCGGCGCGGCGGTGACCGACGATCAGTTCAGCGATGGGGGCAGACTTGCCGAGCACCTGGATCAACGCGCCGGTTGCACCATCCTGTGTCGGATCCTCCACACCGAGCCTCGTATATTCCGAGGGCTGCGCGGTGCGGGTTTCGCGCAGGCGCATGTCGGCAAGGCCGCTGAACAGCGCGTGCACCTTGTCGGGCAAAGCGGGGTAGCCGTCTTTTTCGGCGATTCCCCAGCTGGTGTCGCCATGCACGAGCGTGAGCGTCTTCTTCACCTGACGAAGAACAACGCGCTCCGCGCCCGCCGCCTGCTCGGCCAGTTTGGGGAAGGCGAGCTGCCCCTGCGCTGGCTGGTCCAGCACGGCATGCGTGCTGAAGGCGACGTAGGCACCGCCGCCCACGGCGAACGCAACCAGCACCAGAAAGGCGAGCGCTTTGCCGTTCATGACCGCGCCCTCGCGCGCCGCCGTGCCTGCGCCAAAGCGAGCAGGATCACCACGATCGCCAAGATCGCAGGGACAAGCGCGATATTGATGATCTTGAGCCAACCTTCCACATACGCGATGTCACGTCGCAGATCGAGTTGAACGGCGCGCAACTGCTTGCGGGTCTCCAGCACATCCTTGCGCGCATCCTCGATCGCGGCGGTCTGCGCGGGAGAGAGCACCGTCTGGCTCGCGCCCTGCGCGGTGCCGCGCAGACTGGTGAGCTGCTTTTGCAGATCTTCCAGATGCTTGGTCAGCCCCTCCGCGGTCTGGCGGTAGCGTGCATCCGCGTCCTGGGTCATGTGATCGATATAATCAAACGGGCGCGCGGACACGCCGCGGCTGCGCAGACCGAGCAGTGCGTCGCCGCCGGCGAGCGTGCCGGTGAGATTGCTGACGAATGCGCCATTGTCAGCGAATGGAACCGCTGTCTGGTCGCCAAAGAAGTCGGCGATGCGCACCCAGAAGCGATCGCCCATCAGATCTGAATCTGCGATGACGATCAGGTTTGCAGCACCATTGGTCGCGGCGATGTGCGGCGGCAATACCGGCGCATCCTTCGCGGGCTCCTTGTCGTCAGAGGGCTTCGGTGCCTCGGTGAAGGCCGATTTCAACGGGCCGGTGAGGCGCGCGGCGACCACGTGGGCGTGGCCGTCGGGTTTGAAATTCGCCAGAATTTGCGCCGGATTCGGCGCGACCTGCACCAATTCCACCGGCACCGTTCCTGAACGGTCCGCACTGGTGGTGAGCAATGGCGTGAGCGTCAGCCCAGAGCCGTCCTTCAGCGAGATCTCGCCGGCTGAGGCCACCGAGATGGTGTTGAGGTCGGCGGTGGCCGGGTCATTGTGCGAGAGGCCATCACGCAGATTCAGCCAGGCGATATATTCCACCGACTGCACGCGATCGCTCGCGTTGGATGAGCGAACACGCCAGGCACCGTTCAAATCCGCCACAATGTGCTTGGGGTCATACACAATGCCCCAGGCCTCGAAGAGTTTCGGCAAATCGCTTGAGGTGTTGGTATTGGGCATCCCACCTTGCGTGGGCTGGGAAGCCTGCATCTCGCTGTGCGGGTCGACCATCACCATCAGCTTGCCACCGCGCATGACGAACTGATCGATGGCGTAGAGCGTACTTTGCGGCAGGTTCTGCGGATGCACCACAATCACGGTCTTGATCGCCGGATCGATCGTTGCACTATCGGTCGGCAACTGCTTGACGGTGAACGCGTTCTGCATCTCGCTGAGCGAGACCCAGGGCTGGGTCTTCTGGCCCATCATCATCGCGCGCGGATCGCCTTGGATAGGCAATGACGTGATCAACCCGATCTGCGGGCGCGCAGGCTCGGACAATTCATAGACCAGCTTTGTCAGATCATACTCAAGGAAGGATTCACGCTCGGTCTTGAAGAAAGCGATCTTCTTCTCGGTATCGACCTGATTCGTGCCGGCGAGGCCGAAATAAACCTGCTCGCCTCCTTGGTCCAGCGGCACGCCCTGCAGCCCATAGGCGAGCGCGCGATCCTCTGTGTCGCTATAGGGCTCGGGGTCGTAGAACTCGACCTTCAGCATGCCGCCAGAAATACGGGCATATTGGTCGAGCAACTCATGCACGCGGTCAGCGAAGGCGCCGTAGCTGGGGATCACGCTGCCCAGCTTGCGGGAATAGAACAGCCGCAGCGTGACGGGCTCTTTCACCCCCTGCAGCACCGATTTGGTGCCTTGCGACAGGGTGTAGATTTTGCCTTGGGTGAGATCGAGCCGCGCGCCTGGAGCGGCGCGCTGCACCAGCACATTGATGCCGACGGCAATCACGAGGGCAGCAAGCAAGGCGACGAGGGTGGAGATTTTGGCGAGCTTCATGATCGGTCAGTCCGCCTTGCGGGCCTGGATGATCACCACATTGGCGAACAGCCAGAACAGAATGAAGGAGACGAAGAATGTGAGGTCGGGCAGCGAGATAACGCCGCGGGTGAAGCTCTGGAAGCGCTCATTCACCGATAGGCCCCGCGCCACTTCGCCGAGAATCGGCGCATTGCGACTGAGGAAATCGGTAACAAGCGGATAGGACGCGACCGCCACCAGCAGACACATCATCACTGACAGCACGAAGGCGATCACCTGATTACGGGTGAGCGCGCTGATCGCCGCCCCAATCGAGAGGAAGCAGCCGGCGACCATCAGCCCACCGAGATATCCGGCGGCGATCATGCCATTATCCGGCTTGCCCAGAAAATTCACTGTCAGCACCAGCGGAAATGTCAGCAGTAGCGCGATCAGGCAAAAGCACCAGGCGGCCAGGAATTTGCCCAGCACCGCTTCCCATGCGCGAATCGGCAGCGTGAGCAAAATCTCGATTGTGCCGAGCCGACGCTCCTCCGCCCACAGGCGCATGGTGATCGCCGGCACCAGCAGCAGCAAAACCCATGGCAGGAACCCAAAGAACGGAATCATGTCAGCCTGATCACGATCGAAGAAGCCACCCACATTGAAGGTGAGCACCGAGATCATCACCAGGAAGATCACGATGAACACCGCCGCCACCGGGGTGGCGAAATAGCCGCCCAGCTCGCGCCGGGCGATGATCAGCGTGTTGCGCATTATGCCGCCTCCGGCATGGTCAATGCCCTGAACACATCGTCCAATTTCCCGGACGGATGCCGCGTGGCCAGTTCGGCCGGCGTGCAGTCGGCAACGATCCTGCCGGCGGCGATCACAACCGTGCGGGTGCAGATCGCCTCAACCTCCTCCAGCAGATGCGTGCTGATCACGATGGCCTTGTGCGGTGCCATCTCGCGGATCAAGGCACGCACCTCAAATTTCTGGTTCGGGTCAAGGCCATCGGTGGGCTCATCCATCACCAGCACCGCGGGGTCGTGGAGCAGCGCCTGGGCGAGGCCCACGCGGCGCTTAAAGCCTTTCGAGAGCGTGTCGATCGGCTGCAGCCGAACGCCCTGTAGCGTGGCCAGGCCGATCGCATGGGCGACCCGGTCACGACCCACCCGACGGATGCGGGCGATAAATTCCAGATAGGCCTCCACGCTCATCTCGCCATAGGCCGGCGCACCTTCGGGCAGATAGCCAAGTTCGCGCCGCGCGCGCAGCCCGTCGGTCTGCACGTCATGGCCACAGATGGAAGCGCTGCCCGAGCTTGGCAGCATAAAGCCGGCCAGCATCTTCATGGTGGTCGATTTGCCGGCGCCGTTGGGGCCAAGAAAGCCAACCACCTCGCCACGATTCACCGAAAAGGTGACGTTGTCGACTGCCGTGAAGCCACCGAAGCGCTTTGTGAGTCCGCGCAGATCAATCAGCGCGGGGTCCGTTGCCACGAGCTCTCTCCTCACCATTAACCGGGTCAGGCCAATTACCCGAATCACCGCAATATGCAACCCAGCGCCTCCGACCGGGGTCGCACCCAGCACCAAACAAGTAAAAGTTTTTTGCGTATTTTCTACAAAAAAGAAGGCCCTCATTTTCGCAAAAAAGACGCAAAAATTTTTTGAAATTTTTGGTCCAATACTGCTTTGACAGGAGTGGATATTAGCCGGCGCGCAAGGTTCGCATCGCGGCCACACGGTCGAAGACGCGCAACAAGAGTCTCAGCGATTTGCCGCGATCATTGGTCAGACTTGGGTCTCGCTGGATGATCAGGGCGGCGTCCTGCGCGGCCATGTGGAACAGATCCTCGTCCATCGTCAGATCCGCGACGCGATAGTCGGGCAGGCCGGATTGCCTCGTGCCGAGCATGTCGCCGCCACCGCGCAGGCGGAAATCGGTCTCGGCGATACGGAAACCATCCTCGGTCTCACGCAGCGTACGCAGACGGTCCTCGGCGGATTTGCCGATGCCCTCGGCATGCAGCAGCAGGCAGAAGCTCTGGGCGGCACCGCGGCCAACCCGGCCGCGCAGCTGGTGCAGCTGCGCCAGGCCGAAGCGCTCGGCATGCTCGATCACCATCACATTCGCACCGGGCACATCCACGCCAACCTCGATGACCGTGGTGGCGACCAGGATACGGGTGCGCCCCGAGGCGAAGTCGGCAAGTGCGGCGGCGCGCTCAGGCGGCGGCTGGGTGCCGTGGGCCACACCGACGATCTCGCCAAAATGGGCGCGCAACGCGGCGAAGCGGTCCAACGCGGCGGCGAGATCGAGCTGCTCACTCTCCTCGCGCAGCGGACACACCCAATAGGCCTGGCCGCCCAGGGAAAGCGCGCGCTCAATGGCGGCAATCAGGTCCGGCATCGCAGAGATCGGGTGCACCGAGGTGCGAATCGGCAGACGGCCGGCGGGTTTGCCCTTGAGGGTGGAGACATCCATCTCGCCCCAGCGCGCCAACAGCATGGTGCGGGGGATCGGGGTGGCGGTCATCACCAGCACGTCGGTGGCAGCACCCTTGCCGCCCATCAGCAGGCGCTGATCGACGCCGAAGCGGTGCTGCTCGTCGATCACCGCGAGGGCCAGGTCGGCATACTCCACGCCGCGCTGGAACAAGGCGTGGGTGCCGATGATGAGGCGTGCCTCGCCATTGGCGATGGCGGCGAGCGCCGCGGTGCGCTCCGCCCCCTTCACCGCGCCGGCGAGCAGCACGACGGGCACCGGCGAGAGGCGGCTGATGGTCTGAAAATGCTGGCTGGCGAGCGTGGCTGTGGGCGCCATCAGCGCGGCCTGGCAGCCGGCTTCAGCGGCACGCAGCATCGCCAGAAGTGCGACGAGGGTTTTCCCGGAGCCGACATCGCCCTGCAGCAGGCGCAGCATCCGGCTGGGGGCGGCGAGGTCGGCGTCGATCTCGGCCACGGCCTCCGCCTGGGATGGGGTAGGGCGATGGCCGAAGCGCCGCAATGCCTCTGCCCGCAGCCGCCCGTCGCCCAGCAGAGGTCGACCAGGGCGGGCGCGGATGCGCGCGCGCAGCCATTGCAGCGAGAGTTGATGGGCGAGCAATTCGTCATAAGCCAGGCGGCGGCGGGCGTGGGGCTCGAGGTCTGCCGGACCCGTTGGCGCGTGCATCGAGGTGAGCGCGGCAGAAAATGCCGGCCATTTCTCGCGGCGAAGCAGCGCCGCATCGTGCCATTCCGGCAACTCCGGCAGGCGTGTCAGCGCCAGCTTCATGGCGCGGGCAATCTGACGCGGCCACAGGCCGGCGGTCAGGCTCCAGGTTGGCTCGAGCAGCGGCACCTCGCCGCGGCCGACCGGCACCAAATGGTCTGGATGCGGCATGGTCAGCCGCCCCTCAAACGCCTCAAGCTTGCCAGAGACCAGCACCTTGCTGCCCGGCACGCACATGCGCAGGCGCGCTGGCGAGAAGAACACCAATTCGGCGAAGGCGGTGCCGTCGGTGATCACCACCTTCCAGGGCTGTCGCCGCGTTGCCGGGGCAAGATGGGTGACGATCTCCACCTCCCAGGTGACGATGCCCCCCGGCTTGGCGTCCTTGATCGACGCGCGGTCACGGCGATCGATCACCGCGTGTGGCACGTGCAGCAGCAGGTCGAGCAGGCGCGCCCCGCCCGCCGCCTTGGCGAGCAGCTTCGGCACCGGCTCGGCAAAGCCGGGCAGGCTGTCGATCGGGGCCAGCAGCGGGGCCAAGGGGTCCGGTGTCATGTCAGTCGGGTCGCGCCAGAATGTGTGCTGCGGTGCGGCGGTGCGGGGTGGCGCCGCGCGCGCAAGGCCTATATGACCCCTCACTGCCTTATGACATTGCACGAGATGAGCACGGAAGCCCCTCCCCCCAATCCCACCGTTCTCGACCCCCGCCGAAAGCGGATCCTGTTCCGCGCCACCCATCGCGGCACCCATGAGAACGACCTGCTCATTGGTGGCTATCTGGCCGGCCGTGTCGCCGCGATGGACGAGGATGAGCTGCTCGCCGTCGAGGCGATGTTGAATCTTCCCGATCCAGACCTGGCGGACTGGCTCTCCGGCCGGCGCGCGCTGCCACCGGACCAAGATACGCCCCTGCTGCGCGCGATGTGCGCGGCCAGCCTCGGCAAGCCCACCTCAGCAACATGACCGATCTGACCATCTTTGGTGCGCCGGAGGGCTATGACGCTCTTCTGCTCGCGCGCGCCCGTGCGGCCGAAACCGTCCCGATGCTGCATATCGCGCGGGATGACAGCCGTCTCTCGCGTCTGGCCGAGGCGCTCGCTTTCTTTGCCCCGGCCACCGAGGTGCTGCGCTTTCCAGCCTGGGACTGCCTGCCCTACGACCGGGTCTCACCGAATCCGGCGATCGTCTCCGAGCGCATCGCCACGCTGACCGCCCTGCTCACCCCGTCCACCCGCCCGCGAATCGTGCTGACCACGGCCAACGCCGTGGTGCAGCGGGTGCCCGCGCGCGCCAGCCTCGAGGGCACCGCGCTGATCCTGCGCCGCGGCGGCCAGATGGCACCGGAAAAAATCGCCGCTTTTCTCGAGGCGAACGGTTATCACCGCACCGGCACGGTGATCGATGCCGGCGAATATGCGCTGCGCGGTGGAATCATTGATCTTTTTCCCTCGGGGCTCGCCGAGCCGGTGCGGCTGGATCTGTTCGGCGACGAGATCGAGAGCATTGTGCATTTCGACGCCGCCAGCCAGCGTCGCACCGGACCGCTAGATGAGCTGGTGCTGCGGCCGGGCTCGGAAATTCGGCTGGACGCGGACGGCATAACCCGCTTCCGCACCGCCTGGCGGGAATTGTTCGGCTCGGGTGCGGCGAACGACCCGATCTACCTTTCCATCTCCGAAAAGCACCGGCACCCCGGCATGGAGCACTGGGCGCCGCTGTTTGCCGAGTATATGGAAAGCCTCCTCGACTATCTGCCCGACGCGCGCGTCAGCATGGATTACCAGGCTGACGACGCGATTGCCGGGCGCTTCGAGATGATCACCGATCATTACGAGGCGCGTCGCGGCGTCACGCGTGAGGGCGAGGTGCCCTATCGGCCGCTGCCACCGACCTCGCTCTATCTGGGCGCGAACGAATTCGCCGAGGTGACCGCCGGCCTTACCGTGATGCATTTCAGCCCTTTTGCGCCCGGCGAAGCCGCGCAAGGTGTGGATGGTGGCGGCCGTCCCGGCATGCTGTTCACCCAGGCCGGTGCACCAACCGGCGGGGGACCGGCCGTTTCGGTGTTCGCCCAGTTGCGCCTCCAGCAGGCAAAATGGCTTGAGCAGGGCCGCCGCACCGTGGTCGCCGCGTGGACGCGCGGCTCGCGTGAGCGTCTGGCCCATCTGCTGGCAGAGAATGCCATCCCATGCGCTGCGGCCGAGGGCATCTCAGACCTCACCGCCCTGCCCCACCAGCAGGTCGGGCTGATCACACTGGGCATGGAGCGCGGCTTCGTCGCCGAAGACCTAGTGGTTGTCTGCGAGCAGGATCTTCTGGGCGAGCGGATCTCCCGCCCGGCCCGCCGCCGCAAGCGTGCCGACCAGTTCATCGCCGAAAGCACCGAACTCGCCGAGGGTGATCTGGTGGTGCACCAGGATCATGGCATCGGCCGCTATGACGGATTGGAGACGCTGACCGTCGGCAACGCGCCGCATGATTGTTTGCGCCTGCTCTATGATGGCAACGACAAACTCTTCCTGCCGGTCGAGAACATCGAGATGCTCTCGCGCTTCGGCAGCGAGACCGCCGGCGTATCTCTCGACAAGTTGGGCGGTGTCAACTGGCAGTCGCGCAAATCCAGGATGAAGCAGCGCATCCGTGACATGGCCGGGGAGCTGATCCGCATCGCCGCGGCACGTCGCATCCAGGAAGCCCCGACGGCCACCCCGCCCGATGGCGGCTGGGAGGAATTCTGCGCCCGCTTCCCCTTCGCCGAAACCGAGGACCAGTCCCGCGCCATTTCCGACGTGCTGGAGGACCTCGCGTCAGGCCAGCCGATGGACCGGCTGATCTGCGGCGATGTCGGATTCGGCAAGACCGAGGTGGCGCTGCGGGCGGCCTTCGTGGTGGCGATGTCGGGCCTGCAGGTCGCCGTGGTGGTGCCGACCACGCTGCTGGCGCGCCAGCATTTCCGCACCTTCTCCGCCCGCTTCGCCGGCCTCGGCGTCACCGTCCGCCAGCTCTCCCGCATGGTCACGCCGAAGGAAGCCGAGCAGACACGGCAGGGCCTCGCCGAGGGCAGCGTGAACATCGTGATCGGCACCCACGCGCTGCTGGCCAAATCGGTGGCTTTCGCCGGCGTCGGGCTGCTGATCGTCGATGAGGAGCAGCATTTCGGC
>CAIVDX010000558.1 GCA_903904805.1 uncultured Rhodospirillales bacterium | reverse complement strand
TACGGCGCGCACGCCGCGCATGTGGCGGTCGATCCCGGCACCGGTCATGTCGAGATCGTCGATTACGTCTCCGCCGAGGATGTCGGCCGCATCGTCAACCCAATGGCGTTGCGCGGCCAGGTGCTCGGCGCGCTCGTGCAGGGGCTGGGCGGGGTGTTCCTCGAGAATCTGGCCTATGACGACCAGGGCCAGCTGCTGGCCGGCTCCTTCGCTGATTATCTGCTGCCGACGATCACCGACTTCCCCAATCTGCGCTCATTCACCACCGGCAATTATCCGGCGACGATCTCGCCCCTGGGTGCCAAAGGGGCCGGCGAGGGCGGCTGCATCCCCTCAGGCGGCATCATGGCCAACGCCATCGCCGACGCGCTGGCCGGCGCGCGGACCAACCATCTGCCGCTCTCGCCCGAGGTGGTGTGGAGCTTCGCCAATCGGATGGGCGGGTAGCGCCTACAGCCGGCTGAGCAGTTCGGCCTTCTTGCTGGCGAACTCGGCGTCCGTCAGCACGCCCTTTTGCGCCAACGATGCCAGCTGCTCGATGCTGGCGAAGATGTCAGTCGCTGCCTGGGTCTGGGCCGGCGCCGCCTGATAGGACGGCGTGGTGCCGACCGCCATCGGCGCTGCCATCGGAGCGGCCAACGGGATGCCGTCGAGCCCAAGCCGCGGCAGGTCGGCCACGCGCACCGTGCCATACTGGCTGCTGAAGGTCAGCGACTGGTCGCCACCCTGCTGCTGCGAGAAGCCGCCGATTTGATGGTCGAGCGTGTCGTAGATGCTGACCTGCCCGTTCAGGCTGATCGCCAGCCGCCGCGCGGCGGCGAAATAGGCATAGCTCATGGAATTCTGCCCACCACTCGATGACGGCACGCCCATCCAGGAGGGCCACCAATTGCCGCCGCCCACGAACAGGCTCGACCCGGCTCCCGGCGCCTGCACCGGCGGCGGGGCGAACACCGAGGTGCCGCGCATGATGGAGGACAGCTCGCTGCACAGGCTGTCGACGCGGTATTTCAGCCCCTGATTGAACATGTCGCCCACCATGATCATGCCGCCCAGGGCCCATTGGCCCATGCCGCCAAGATCGGGGTGGCTGAATTGCGCCATCGTGCCGCCGCCGGACTGCAGGGCATTCATCAGCGTGATCACCGCATCGGTGCTCACCCCATGGCGCTGGGCGACATCATTGGCGATGCGCAGGCCCTCGTCGGTCAACATGGCCACCGCACGTCTCCTTTGTCGATATGGTTTTCAGCGGGACCCTAGGCAGCGCCGCCAGCCGAGGCAACGAAAAGCCGGGCAGTGCTGGCATGAGCCGCAAGAGGGGCATCTAGGTAGAATCCGACGCTGCCGGCCCCACGGCGGGTGGCCAAAGCTGCCACCATCAATAGGAGCGATGTCATGTTGCTGGTCGGCTCGGCACTCAAGGGCTACGCGATCTCCGCCACCGACGGCGTGCTCGGAACGGTCTCCGACATGCTGTTCGACGATGTCACCTGGCGCATCAAATGGCTGGTGGTGGACACCGGCGGTTGGCTCAGCGGCCGCAAGGTCCTGCTGCACCCTTCGGTGATCACCGCGGTGGATTACGACGAGGAGCAGGTGCAGGTGCTGCTCACCAAGAGCAAGATCACATCCAGCCCCGACATCATGACCGACGCTCCGGTGTCGATGCAGATGCAGTCGAGCCTGTATGATTATTACGGCTGGGACCCGTACTGGGGCGGCGGCAGCTATTTCGGCGGCGGCGCAATCGCCTATCCGCTGTCACCGCCGCCCTATTTCGGCAGCGGCGAACCGCGCGACCGCGGCGAGCTTGATCTGCTGGAGGATGCCGATCCGCATCTGCGCAGCATCCAGTCGGTGAAGGGCGATCATATCGAGGCCACCGACGGCGCCATCGGTCATATCGCCCAGTTCGTCATCGATGATACCGACTGGGGCATTCGCTATCTCGTCGTCGACACGTCGAACTGGTGGATCGGCCAGCATGTGCTGATCTCGCCCTATGCGGTGCGCGAGATCGCATGGTCCGACAGCAAGGTCTGGCTGAATGTCAGCCGCGCGGCGGTGAGGTCGAGCCCGGCCTGGGATCCGGCCGCGATGGTCAACCGCGCCTATGAGCGCGAGCTGCACCAGCATTATGGCTGGGCGGGCTATGGCTGGTGAGTGAGGCCGGCGCGGTTCCGGCCGAGACCGGCACGCAGCCGGCCGAGGCCATGGCGGGCGATCGCCAGGGCACCGCCGGCTGAGCGCGGGTCGCACAGCAGCACGCCGATGCGCTGGCGCCGCTGGGTGCACCAATCCGCCTTGTAGGGATCGTCGCCCCGGCCGAAATCCAAGGCCGGCACGCGATCATTCTCCAGCAGGTCGCGCACCGCGTGGGCGGTCAGCACGGTGCCGGGCGAGATCGCCTTGTGCGCATCGTCATGCGCCAGCTTCAGCACCATCGCGCCCTCCGCGGCGAGCACCCAATATTGCGCCGCCACCGGCTGTCCATCGCGCCGCAGCAGCCACAGCCGCAGGCGCGACGCAGCAGCCGCGGCGCGGATCACGGCCGGATTGAAGTCGGGATAGGGCTCCGGCTCCTTCCAGCTGCGCGCATAGACGGCGCAATAGGCGGCGATCGCGTCCTCCAGCTCGGCACCGCCGGTGACACGCTGAATGCTGATCGACGGATCGCGCCCCGCGCGCGCCAGCCGGCGCCGCACCGTCTCGCGCTGGCGGCCAGGACGTTCGGCAAGATAAGCCTCCCACCCCCGCCCAGC
>CAIVDX010000557.1 GCA_903904805.1 uncultured Rhodospirillales bacterium | reverse complement strand
TCCGGCGCTCGGGCAAGCTGCTCGTTTGCATTATGGCCGGAGAAGATGAAGGCGGCGGCAATCGCGCAGATCACCAGCAGGGCGCCGAGACTATAATAGGCGCGAGGGTTGTTGGTACCGATATCGTCGCGGTCGAGATAGTTGGTGCTGAACCGGTTGGGATCGGTGTTGCGATAATCGTTGTCGTACATCGTATCCTCCTGTGCATGGTCGCTGGGAAACCAACGCATCGGGACTGCAAGGCGTTGCGTTCGGGCAACGTGCTGAATTTGTGTTTGGGGGCAACCTGAAGCCTGGTTTTGCGTATGTGCGGACCGCGGGACTGGCGCCCGCGACCCCCAACAGCCTTCCAGCTTGTCGCTTACCGTTCGGCCTGGGTCAGGACGACATGCAGGTTGGTCGGGCTGGCGGCCATTTCCTGGTCCTGAGGCTGAAGGACATCGAAAGCGCCGAAGATCGCAAACACGATCAACAGGGCGGCAATGATGACCCAGAGTCCGTACTCACGATTGCCGGCGTAAAGACCTTCGTCGCCGAGGTCATCGCAGTAGGCCTTGCGGGTGACAAAATAGATGATGTCTCCCATGGTTCGCTCCTTCCAGAGGTGACCAAAGTCCAACGCAGGGGACTTCGTGATCGTTGCTCATTCGGCGCGATTTGGGAATGGCTATTTGCTTTGGATTTGCCGCAGGGTCACGAATTCGACAAATTACGCTCATCAATGGGATCCATAGGCGGGAGCTTGCGTTCCTTGCAGCTCAAGGGGGAGACGTTTCATGATGGCTCATCACATGCGCAAAATAATGCTTCCGGCCGTTCTGCTGGCGGGACTGGGTGTCACGGCATGCGATCAGAACAATGGCAATGGCCCGGTGCAGCCAGGTTATGTCCAGGCCGCCAATAGCGGCTATCGCGGCGAGTCGGGCCGGGTGATGGCGATCCGCGACGTGGCGCTACGCGGCAAGAACGGCGTGAACGACGGTACCCTGGTGGGTGGCGGCGTCGGTGCGGCCGGCGGTGCGGTGGCGGGCGCGGCGATCACCAATTCGGTCGGCGGTGCCGTGGTGGGTGGCGTGCTGGGCGCGGTGGCGGGCGGCATCGTCGGCACCGCGGTCGACCAGAACAAGGGCCGGCGCGGTATCGAGGTCACCGTCCAGCGCGACGACGGCCAGCAGGTTACCATCGCCCAGGCCGACAATGGCGACATCCAGATGGGCGACCGGGTCATGATCGTCTACGACCGCAATGGCGTTCCCCGCGTCATCCGGGACCAGAATCCCGGGCGCGACAACCGGAGCTAGTCGTTCCGACTTAAGGCGCGCGTCCCGACGTGCTAGCGTGCGGGCTCCCCGGAAGGAGTCCCGCATGCCTGATTCGGCAATCCCCCGCAGCCCCGCCGTACTCGATGCCGCCGCCGCCGCCGCCCTGGTCGCCAGCTACGCGCCGGTGAGCAAGATCGCCGCCTGGAAAGACATCGGCCGCATCGACGTCCATATGGCGCGCTTCATCGGCCTTGCGCCAATCTGTTTCGTCTCGACGGCCGATGCCGAAGGCAAGCAGGACACCACGCCGCGCGGCGACCCGCCGGGGTCGTTCAAGGTGCTCGACGAGCACACGATCTGCATCCCCGACCGGCCGGGCAACAACCGCCTCGATACGCTCAAGAACCTGCTCGAGAACCCGCAGATCTCGCTGATCTTCCTGCTGCCCGGCACCAATGAGACGGTGCGCGTGGCCGGCACGGCGCGGCTCTCGGTCGATCCCGAGCTGCTCGAGTCGATGGCGGTGCAGGGCAAGGCACCCAAATGCGCCCTCGTCGTTACCGTTCGCCAGGCCTACCTGCACTGCGCCAAGGCGCTGCTGCGCTCGCGGCTGTGGACCGGCGAATATGCCCAGCCGCGCAACACCTTCCCGTCGATCTCGCGCATCGTCGGCGACCAGATCGGCCTCAGCGAGGCAGACAAGGTCGCCGGCGAGGCGCGCACCGAGCGGGCCTATCGTGACGGCCTCTGGGCGCCGCTTCCTTGAGCGTCTATCAGCACACCGGCCAGCGCGCCCGCCAGATGCGGGTGATCCCGGCCGAAGTGCTGAAGCGACTTTACGCGCGCTCCGACGCGCATGGTCTGGCGCAGACCGCCGCGCATGCGGGGTTGCTGCTGGCCGGCGGATGGCTGGTGATGGCGACGCGGGGGACCTGGTGGGTGGCGCCCGCCCTGCTGCTGCAGGCGGTGTTCGTGAACGCGCTGTTCGCGCCCATGCACGAGGCCTCGCATTATAATGCCTTCAAGACGCGCTGGATGAACGATGCGCTCACTTTCGTCTCAGGCGCCGCCATCCTCAACAATGCCGGCTTCTATCGCCCCTACCACCACGCCCATCACCGCTACACCCAGGACCCCGACCGCGATCCCGAGCTGGTGACTTCCGGTACGCCGCGCAGCTGGGGCCAGTATCTCTTCCGCATCAGCTCGATCCCGTTCCTGTCGATCCGCGCCCGCGACCTCTGCCTCTTCCCCTTGGGCCTGCGCGGCGACGTCACCTATATCCACGAGACTGCCTGGCCCCAGGTCCATCGCTGGGGCCGCCGACTGCTGGCTTTATATGCCGTCCTTCTGGTGGGCTCGATCCTGCTCAGGACCGACGTGCTGCTGTGGACCTGGCTGATCCCGCTGCTGATCGGCCTGCCGCTGCTGCGTCTCTACTTGTTGAGCGAGCACACGCTCTGCCCCAACAGCGACGACGGCTTCGCCAACACCCGCACCACCCTCTCCAATCCGGTCGTGCGCTTCCTCATGTGGAACCTGCCCTACCACGCCGAGCATCATCTACTGCCCAACATCCCGTTCCACCTCCTGCCCGAGGCGCACCGGCACCTGAGGCCGCATCTCAAGCATGTCGCCAAGGGTTATGTGCAGGTCCATGGCGAGATCATCCGGAGTTTCGCGTGAAGACAGAAGACGGCGTGTTCGACTGCGGCGACCTCGTGATGCAGAAGGGCGGCACGCTGAAAGACGCCAGGATCGTCTACAAGACCTTCGGCACGCTCTCGGCCGCGCGTG
>CAIVDX010000556.1 GCA_903904805.1 uncultured Rhodospirillales bacterium | reverse complement strand
GATGGCGCCGTAGCCGATGACGCCGAGGATGGTGGCGACCATCACCGCGGTCTTGCGGCCCCAGCGGTCGCTCATCCAGCCGGTGCCGAGCATGCCGACGGCGAGCACGGCGGACCACATCAGCGTGACGTCGCGCACCACGGCGGGGTTGGCGCCGAGATTGCGGATCATCAGGGTGGGCATGAAGCTGGTGATCGCCTGGTAGGCGATGAAGTAGCCGCCGGAGACGATGGTGGCGAGGATGAAGTAGCGGAGCGAGATGCCGCGCAGCATCTCGATGATCGGGCTTTTTTCGTTGAGCTTTTCGGCCGGCAGGTCGCCGGCGCGGCGGCGGCGGTCATATTCCTCCCAGAGGTGGCTTTCGGGCATCCAGATGCGCACGATGAGCATCAGCACGAGCGGGGCGGCGCCGATGGCCATGGCGACGCGCCAGGCGGTGTCAGGCACGTAGGTGGCGAGCGCCCAGGCGGAGGTGATGGCGGCGAGCGCGGTGCCGGCGGCGGCCATGGCCTGCACCAGGGCGGAGCCGACGCCGCGTTGTTTGGGCGTCCAGACCTCGTTGAACAGCACGATGCCCGCGCCCCACTCGCCGCCCACGCCGATGCCGGCAATGATGCGGAAGGCGAGGAGGGAGTTGAAGTCCCACGCGAGGGCGGAGAGCAGGGCGCCGGCGGCGAGCAGCAGCAGGGTGACCATCAGCGCGTTCTTGCGGCCGATCTTGTCGCCCAGCCAGCCCACCGCGATGCCGCCGAGGACGGAGGCGGCGAGGGTGGAGGCGATGATCACGCCGGCGTCGGCCAGGTTCATGTGCAGCGAGGTCTGGATGACCTGCAGCAGGAAGGCGATGACGATCAGATTGTAGAAATCGAGGCCGAAGCCGAGCATGGCGGAGCTGGCGACGAACCAGCGTTGGGTGGTGGTGTAGCCTTGTTCGTCGCGCATCGTTTCCCCTTGGGTTCTTAAGTTTGGCGCGAAACTAGAGTGCGCGCGGCGATTGGGGAAGAGCGGGAGGCGGGTGTGTCGGGCGGAGGCGTCGTATCCGGCGGTGGATGGGCCATATAGGGGGCAGACCATTGCGGAGATGCGTGTGACCGCCGATCAGACCGATGCAGCACCGAAGGCGCGGCCGGCGTCGTTGCGCATGCTGCTGCCCTATGTGACGCGCTACAAGCGGCAGATCGCCGGGGCGGCGGTGGCGTTGCTGACCAGTTCGGCGCTGCTGCTGACGCTGGGGCAGGGGCTGAAGGGGCTGATCGACAAGGGCTTCGCCGATGGCTCGATGGCCGGGCTGGATCGCACCGCGGCACTGATGGGCGTGGTGGTGAGCGTGATGGGGGCGGCCTCGGCGCTGCGGTTCTATCTGGTGTCGTGGCTGGGCGAGCGGGTGGCCGCCGATATCAGGCGGGATGCGTTCAACCGGATTTTGAGCCTGTCGCCGGAATATTTCGAAACCGCGCGCACCGGCGAACTGCTGTCGCGGCTGACGGCAGATATCACCGTGTTGCAGACGCTGGTGGGGTCGTCGCTGTCGCAATGGGTGCGCAATGTGATCGGCCTGGTCGGTGCGTTCACCTTGCTGATGGTGACCTCGGTGAAGCTGGCCTCGGTGGTGCTGCTGGTGGTGCCTGTTGTGGTGGTGCCGGTGATTTTGTTCGGGCGGCGGGAGCGGAAATTGTCACGCGCGTCGCAGGATCGGATCGCCGATCTGGGGGCCTATGCGGAGGAGACGATCAACGCGCTGCGCACCGTGCAGTCATTCACCCATGAGCCGGTGGATCGGGTGCGGTTTTCCGCCACGGTGGAGGCGTCGGTCGCCACCGCGCTGCGGCGGGTGGGGGCGCGGGCGCTGCTGCTGCTGTGCGTGATCACGCTGGGGTTCGGGGCGATCACCTTCAGCCTGTGGGTGGGCGGGCGCGATGTGATTGGCGGGCGGATGAGCGGGGGGGAGCTGTCGGCCTTCGTGTTCTATGCGGTGATCGTGGCGACCTCGGGGGCGGCGCTGAGCGAGCTGCTGGGGGATATGCAGCGGGCGGCGGGGGCGGCGGGGCGGCTGCTGGAGATCTTGAACGAGCGGCCGCTGATCGCCTCGCCGGCGCGGCCGGAGCGGTTCGCGGCGGTGGTGCGCGGCGAGGTTCGCTTCGAGGGGGTGAGTTTCCGCTATCCGGCGCGGCCGGACACCTCCGCGTTGAACGCGTTTTCGGCTGAGGTCGCGGCGGGGCAGACGGTGGCGCTGGTGGGGCCGTCGGGCGCGGGGAAGACGACGATCTTTCAGCTGTTGCAGCGGTTCTACGATCCCGCCGCGGGGCGGATTCTGATCGACGGGGTGGATATCGCCTCGGTGGAGCTGTCGGCGCTGCGCGGGCTGATCGGGGTGGTGCCGCAGGACCCGGTGATCTTCAGCGCCAATGGCTGGGAGAATATCCGCTATGGGCGCCCCGATGCGTCGGACGCCGAGGTGCGGGCGGCGGCGGTGGCGGCGCATGCCGGGTTCCTCGCCGAGTTGCCCGAGGGGTTCGACACGTTCCTGGGCGAGAAGGGGGTGCGGCTGTCGGGCGGGCAGCGGCAGCGTGTGGCGATCGCGCGGGCGATTTTGCGCGATCCGCCGATCCTGCTGCTGGATGAGGCGACCTCGGCGCTGGATGCGGAGAGCGAGCGGGCGGTGCAGCTCGCCTTGGCGGCGCTGGCGCGGGGGCGGACGACGTTGGTGATCGCGCATCGGCTGGCGACGATCCGGCGGGCGGATCGCATCCTGGTGATGGAGGGCGGGCGGCTGGTGGCGAGCGGCACCCATGACAGCCTGGTGCGCGATGGCGGGCTGTATGGGCGGCTGGCGGAGTTGCAGGTCTCGGCCGGGTCGCGCGCGCTCAGGAAAGACGGTCTTGCCTGGAAGACAGAACCGAAGAACTTTGTGGTTTCGGTGCGGCGGTGGGGCGGGAACCGGACCCTACCGAAAATCCCTCGTTCTCACCTTCAACGATCTGTTCTTGTAATCCGGAATGTAAATATCGCGCGGCGCCATTCCCCGCGGATCGGGCGGCGGATCGCCATGCCGAAACTCATCCGCCCGTGCCATTCGATCGGGAAACGCGCCCTCATGCTCGCCAAGGGCCGCCAGGTCAGCGGAGAGATCGCCCAACACCCGCACGATGATATGCACCACCTCGCCCTCGCGCTGCAGCGTGCCCACCACCGAGAGCATGGTGGCCGACAGGATCAGCCGCCGCTGCCTTTCATACAATGACGGCCAGATCACCAGATTCGCCACGCCGGTCTCGTCCTCGATGGTGATGAACATCACCCCCTTCGCCGATCCCGGCTTCTGCCGCACCAGCACCAGGCCGGCGATGTTGACCGACCTGCCATCGCGCGCGGCGCTCGCCTGCGCGCAGGTCATCATGCCATCCTGGCTGAGCCGGTCACGCAAGAACGCCACCGGATGCCGCCGCAGAGACAGCCCGACATGGCTGTAATCCTCCACCACCTCGCGCGCCTCGCTCATCGCCCGCAACGCCACCGCCGGCTCATCCAGCTCGGCGGCATGATCGGCCGCGGCGAACAGCGGCAGCGGCTCGTCGCGCAGCCCCTTCAGCGCCCACAAGGCTTCGCGACGTGCCAGACCAAAACAGGCACAAAACGCATCCGCCTCCGCCAGCTGCACCAAAGCCGCCGCCGGCACACCAGCCCGCCGCCAGAGATCATCCACATCCGCGAACGCCCCTTCGCCCCGTGCGGCCAGCAGCCGTGCGGCATCGTTGTTCGACAATCCCGCCACCATCCGCAGCCCCAGCCGCACCGCATGCCGATCCGGCCCCGCCTCCTCCAGCGTGCAATCCCAGCGTGACGCATTCACGCACACCGGCCGCACCTCCACGCCATGCTCGCGCGCATCCCGCACGATCTGCGCGGGCGCATAAAACCCCATCGGCTGCGCGTTCAACAACGCCGCGCAGAACACATCCGGATGCCAGCATTTCATCCAGCAGCTGGCATACGCGATCAGCGCGAACGATGCCGCGTGGCTCTCGGGAAATCCGTAACTGCCAAACCCCTCCAGCTGGCTGAAGGTGCGGATGGCGAACTCCCGGTCATAGCCCCGCTCCACCATCCCGTTGATCAGCTTGTCGCCAAACTTGCTGACGCCGCCGGTATGCTTGAACGTTGCCATCGACCGCCTGAGCTGGTCCGCCTCGCTCGGCGTGAAGCCCGCGCACTCGATCGCCACCCGCATCGCCTGCTCCTGGAACAGCGGCACACCCAGCGTCTTGCCCAGCACCTTCTCCAACGCCGGCGTCGGATACTCCACTTTCTCCTTCCCCTCCCGCCGCCGCAGATACGGATGCACCATATCCCCCTGGATCGGACCAGGCCGCACGATCGCCACCTCGATCACCAGATCATAGAATGTCCGCGGCTTCATCCGCGGCAGCATCGCCATCTGCGCGCGGCTCTCGATCTGAAATGTTCCCAGCGTGTCCGCCCGACGGATCATCGCATAGGTCCGCGGATCCTCCGCCGGAATGCTCGCCAGATCGAGCGCCATGCCCTTATGCGCCGCCAGCAGATCGAAACATCCCTGCATGCAGCTGAGCATTCCCAATGCCAGACAATCCACCTTCATGAATTTCAGCGCGTCGATGTCATCCTTGTCCCACTCGATCACCTGGCGATCCGCCATCGCCGCCGGCTCGATCGGCACCAGCTCATCCAGCCGATCGCGCGTCAGCACAAACCCGCCCGGGTGCTGCGAGAGATGCCGCGGCGTGCCGATCAACTGCCGTGCCAGCTCCAGCGCCAGCCGCAGGCGCCGATCCTGCAGATTGAGATTGAGATCATCGGCATGCTTCGCCTCCACCCCCTCGGTGCTCCACCCCCACACCTGCGATGACAGCGACTTGATCAGATCCTCCGGCAACCCCAGCGCCTTGCCGACATCGCGCAACGCGCCGCGCGCGCGATAGCGGATCACCGTCGCGCACAAAGCCGCATGAGCCAGCCCATACCGCGCGAACACATGCTGCATCACGATCTCGCGCCGGTTATGCTCGAAATCCACATCAATGTCCGGCGGCTCCCGACGCTCCGCGCTCACGAAACGCTCGAACAGCAGATCATTCCGGTCCGGATCGATCGAGGTGATCCCGAGCACAAAACACACCGCCGAATTCGCCGCCGAGCCCCGGCCCTGGCACAAAATCCCCTGCGACCGCGCGAAAGCCACAATCGAATTCACCGTGAGAAAATAAGGCGCATACGCCAGCTGGGCGATCAGCGAGAGCTCATGCCGCAGCGTGGCCGCCACCGCCTCGGGCACCTCCCCGCCATAGCGCCGCGCCGCCCCCTCCCAGGTCAGCCGCTCCAGCTCCTGCTGGGCCGACAAGCCAGGCGTGGCAATCTCATCGGGATATTGATAGGCCAGCTCATCAAGAGTGAAACGACACCGCGCCGCGATCTCCATCGAACGCGCCACCGCCTCCGGATAGCGGGCAAACAACCGCGCCATCTCGGCGGGCGCCTTCAAATGCCGATCCGTGCTGCGCTCCCGCAAAAACCCGACATCGTCAATCGTCCGCCCGGTGCGGATGCAGCACACCACATCCTGCAAAATCCGCCGCTCGGGATGATGATACAGCACATCATTCGTCACCACCGTGGCCACCCGCGCGGCGCCCGCCATCACCGACAGATCATGCAACCGCATCTGATCGCCCGGCCGCCGCCGCAGCGACAACGCCACATAGGCCCGCCCGCCAAACACCCCGCGCAGCCGCCGCAGCCACCCCGCGCACTGCCCATCCGGCATGTCCGGCGCGAGCACGCCCATCAGCCCCTCCGCGAAACCCTCCAGATCCTCCCAGCCAAGAACACACTCCCCCTTGCCGCCGCGCCTCTTGCCGAGCGACAGCAACCGGCATAACCGCCCATAGGCCGCCCGATCCGTCGGATAGACCAGCACCACAGCGCCATCGGCCAACTCCAGCCGACAGCCAACCACCAGCCGCACGCCGGTGGCCTTCGCCGCCTCATGCGCGCGCACGATCCCCGCCAGACTGTTGCGATCGGTGATCGCCAGCGCGGAGATGCCAAGCGCCGCCGCCTGTTCGAAAAGCTCTTGGCAGGAGCTGGCACCCCTCAGGAAAGAGAAGTGCGAAGCGCATTGAAGTTCAGAATAGGAAGTCAAAAGAACGCCCTTTCTTCCCTACCCAAACACCCCATGCAAAAACCAACTCTGATCCCCACTCTCCACACTTTCCCCGTCGCCGGAGCGAAACACCCAGAACCTTTCCCCCGCCTCATCCTCCAGCTGGAAATAATCCCGCACCGCGCTCATCTCCGCATCCCGCTTGCCCCACTCGCCATAGATCCGCTCCGGCCCATCCGCCCGGCGCACCCGCCGGCGCACGCCGCGCCAGGTGAACTGCACCGGCGGATGGTCGGGCAGCATCGCCAGCGTGCTGATCGGCTCGGGCGGGCGCAGCAGACGCGCCGGACGCGGCCAATGCGGCGGCCAGCCAGCCCCGCCGGGGGCCGAGAGCGGCGCGATCCTGCGTGTGCTGCGCTCGGGAATATCCGACTCGACCGGCGCGATCCGATACAGATGCTCAGCCCCCACCCGATTTGTGAGCGTATCGATCAGGCCGGAGATGTCAGCCATCGCCGGCTGATCCAGCGTGCTGGTCGCGCGATACCCCAGCGGCTCGGCGACGGTGGCGATCAGCTCCATGCGCTCGATGCCAAAGCCGGGATCGATGGTCTCGATCCGATCCTTTAACAATTTCCCCAGGCGCGCCGGCTCCCGCACCGCGCGCACCGTGCCCACCCGCACCGCCACCCGCATCGCATCCACCCGGTGACAGATCAGATCCAGCCGCCGCGCGCCCATCCCCGCCGCCTCCAGCGACATGCACAATTCCGCGACAAGCTGATCCAGATGCCGCGCGATGGTCTCCGCGGTGGAAATCGGCTCCACATATGCCCGCTGTGCGGCGATCGGCGCCGGCAGGCTCACCGGGGCGATCGGCTCATCCAGCCGGCCCATCGCCTGGTCCAGCCGCCGCCCCGGCTCCGGGCCGAAGCGCAGCGCGAGCGGTGCGCGCGGCTGCGCGGCCAGCTCGCCGATGCGCATGAAGCCCAGCACCTTCAGCCCCGCCACGATCTCGTCCGGCAGCCGCAGCGCCGCCACCGGCAGACGCGCCAGCGCCGCGCCCGACCGGCCGGGGTCCACCACCAGAGTGGGGGCGGCGGCGAAGCGCGCCACCGCATGCGCCGCCCCCCAGCTGTCGGCCATCGCCGCCCGCGCCTCGATCCCGGCCTCGGCGAGCCTGCCGAGCAGATCCGCCAGCAGCCCGGCCTCGCCGCCGCGCAGATGCGCCGCCCCGGTGGCATCGATCACCAGCCCATCGGGCGCATCCACCGCCACGATCGGCGCATAGCGACGCAGCGCCCACAGCGCGAGCGCCTGCAGCGCCGCCGCATCCGCCGCCGGGTCATGCGGCTCGCTGAGAAGATCGCGCACCAGCGCATGCGCCTGGGTGGCCGCCATCCCCACCCGCACCCCGGCCGCGACAGCCGCCCGGTTCGCCGCCCGCACCACCCGCCGGCGCCCCTCGCGCCCGACCAGCACCAGAGCTGCGTCAGCCGGCGGCGCGGCTTCCGCCAAATGCCGGCGCAGCCGATCCGTCGGCCAGCTCGGCAGGAACAGCGAGACAACCCGTTTCATCGCAGGCTTCCACCATGAAGTCCGCGCTCTCTCCGGCGCGGCAGCGGATCAGTTCAACAAACCAGCGCGCCCGCCCCACCCCCGGCGCGGGCAACGGCGCGGAGGGCAGCGCGCTCACCCGCCAGCGCGTGACAGAGGCCGTCGGCTGGCCGAAATCCGCCGCATCCGCCGGCCGTCGCCATCGCCGCAGCGCGATGCCGATGATCCCGCTGCTCTCCGCGGCCAGCTGCAACCGGCGCGACACCACCATCGGCAGCCGCGCCACTTCAGCCACCACCCCGGCGAGCGCGCCGCAGCGCAGCCCCTCCTCGAAGCAGCCGAGCAGGGCCTGGTCGTCCCCGGCCTCGACATAGATCACCCGATCCGCCGACAGCCCGGCCTGCTCCAGCGCCGGCGCGAACAGATCCGCGCGCGTGACGCACCACAGAACCTGCCCCGGCGCGCGGGCCAGCACCCCGGCCGAGAACAATGCCGCCGCCGCCGCATGGGTGGCGCCGATGCCGCCGCCGGCCACCTCATGCAGCGCCCCGCGCGCCAGCCCGCCGCCCGGCAGCACCCGATCGATCGCCGCGATGCCGAACGGCAACGCCCCGCGCCCCGGCCGCAACGGCCGTTCGATCGCCCGAATGCGCGCGCGCAGATCCTCCATCACAGCCGGAGGCCGTGTTTCCATAGCTGCCTCCTTTTAAGAGGGGACATCCTGTCTGAGAGGACCGCCCGAGGTGAGTTTGTTCCTTATTTGTTCTCACCGGGAGCCAAGAGTCAACATGACTCTTCGCCCATCAGACAGGCCGGGACAAGGCGCTCAGCGTGTCTTCGACCAGGCCGTCGGCGCCACCGCGTCGATCAGCACGAAGGCGATCCGGCAGACCTCTGTCCCACGGTTCAGCCAGGTATGGTTGGTGCCCTGCTGCACCATGATGTCGCCGGCCTTCATCTGCACCTCGCTGTCATCGAGCAGCATGGTGATCTCGCCGCTCATCACGATGGCGTAATCGATGCTGCGGGTGCGATGCTCGAACGGATGCCGGCCCGGCGGGCCCTCATGATGCACGCCCAGCTCGCGCGCCACGTCCTCATGCGTCACCGCTTCCATCGCCGGTGTCAGCGGCAGAAAATCCACCACGCGCAGGATCGACCCGCCCGGCGGCGGCGCGGTGGCGATGGTGCGGTCGGCGGCATCGGCGCTGCCCTCGATGTCGGCCGGCGCGCCGTCGGTCACCCACAGCAGCGCGGCCTCGGTGCCGGCGAAGGCCCGACGACGGGTGTTCGCGGCGAAGCCGTCATACAGCACCACCGCCTTGCCGGTTTCGTCATGCCCGGTCACCACGCGACGTATCTGCATCCGCTTCCTCCAATTTCTTGATCCGACCCATCGGAATTCCGGCGCGAAAGCTAGGCGGCCGCCGGCAGGCTGGCAACCGGGCCTGCATCGGCCAAGCCTTGCATAAACGGGACGGGCCGGTTCAGATGGCGGCAATAACGGAGGGAACAATTGACGTTCACCATCGATCCTGAGCTGCGGGCGGCCCAGCAGCGCGTTGCCGAGATCGCCGCCGAGCTTGGCCCGCCCGCGCCTGGCGTGGCCGGCATCCGCGCGCATGCCGCCGCCGGTCGCCGCTGGTGGAACGAGGGCGGCCCGACGATGCACGAGCGCCGCGCCGCCACCATCCCCGGCCCCCATCGCGACATTCCCGTGGTGCTCTACCGCCCCTCCAACGCGCCGAACCTGCCGGTGTATGTGTTTCTCCATGGCGGCGCCTACCGGATCGGCGACGAATGGTCGAACGACCGCCAGATGCGTGAGCTCGCCGCCGCCTGGGGGGGCGCGGTGCTCTCCGCCGACTATGCCCACGTGCCCGAGCATGTGTTTCCCCGCGCGGTGGAGGAAACCCAGGCCGTCTATCAATGGCTGCACGCCCATGGCGCCCAATGGGACCTCGATGGCGACCGCATCGCCTTCGGCGGCGCCTCGGCCGGCAGCAATGTGTCGGTGGGGGCGGCGATCGGCCTTGGCGGGGTGGAGACCGGCTATCTGCGCGCGGCCCTCACCGTGGTCGGCGTGCTTGACCGCGATCGTGACACCGCGAGCATGCGCGAATTCGGCGATGTCGGCATCTTCCCCTCGCGTGATGCCATCGCCGACTCGGCCGCCGACTATGTGCCCGATCCCGCCCAGCTGAACGACCCGCGCGCCAACCCGATCGCCGCCGATCCCACCCTGTTCCCGCCCTTCTTCCTCGCCGCCGCCGAGATCGACGTGCTGCGCGACTCCTCCAAACGCATGGCCGCCCGCCTCGCCGCGGCCGGCATCGAGCATCAGCTGAAAGTATATCCCGGCATGACCCATCTGTTCTTCGGCTACACCCGCACCGTCGCCCAATCGCGCGCCTGCGTGGCCGACATGGCGGCCTTCCTGCGCACCCATCTGCCGGTGACGGCATAATGTTCATCGCCATCACCGCCGGCCAGGCCAGCCTGCAGGACCCCGCCAATTTCCGCGCCTTCAAGATCGTCTCCGATGGCGTCAAGGACGATCTGGCCGCGCTGCGCGCCGCACTCGCCGGCTGGGCCAGCGTCGATGAGGATGGCCATGCCTGGGTCTCCCCCGCGCATCTGCGCGCCGATCCCTCCGTCGCCGCCGACCCGGCCTGGCAGCAGGGCTTTGACGCGATGATCGACAAGGCCCGCCCGCATGGCTGGGTGCACCCGCAGACCGGCGCGATCCGCGCCCATATCGAATGGTCCGTGCCATGATCGCACGCGCACGGCGATGAACCGCATGATGTCTGACCGCGCCACCCGCACGCGCGAATGGACGCAGTCTCCGCAATGCGATCCGCGCGCGCCGCTCGCCGCCTCGCTGGCATCGGTGCTGCGCGAGCGTGTGCTGAACGGCGCCTACCAGCCCGGCGAGCGTCTGCGCGAAGTCGCGCTGCAGCAGGAATTCGCCGTCTCCAACGGCCCGATCCGCGAGGCGCTGCATCTGCTCGCCGCTGAGGGCCTGGTGATGCGCCAGGAACGCCGCGGTGTCTGCGTTGTCGGCCTCAGCACGGCCGAGCTGGCCAATCTGTTTGAGATGCGCATCGGCCTGTTCGAGCTCGCCGCCGAACTCGCCGCCCGGCGCACCGGTGCCGCCTTCGCCGACCAGGTGGCCGCCATCCTCGCCGACATGCATGACGCCACGGCGAAGGGCGATGTCGAGGCGCATATCGGCATCGGCTTCGCCTTCACCTGCGCGGTGTGCGCGGCCTCGGGCAATGCCGAGCTGCTGGAAAACTGGAAGCGGCTGATGATGCGGCTGCGCCTGGCGATCTACCGCTCGCTCACCCAGAGCGACGTCGCCGCGGTGGTCGCCCTGGTCGATGATCTTGCCGCCGCCATCACACATGCCGACATGCACGCCGCGCGCGCCGCCGCCCGCCGCCTGGTGCGCCGACACATGCATGATCTCGGGCTGGACACGGTTCTCGTCTGAAGGATAAGTGGCCGCAAAAGAACGGGCCTGAGGAATGGGGGCCGCACGCGCCCCGCCGGGAGGAAACGACAATGGCTCACGCGGACACGCAACCGTGCGGACAGCGCTGAGGGATGGAACAATTCGTTGTTCAGACGCTGAACGCGCTGGTCTACGGGACCATGCTGTTCATGCTCTCCGTCGGGCTGTCGCTGGTGCTCGGGCTGATGAATGTGGTCAGCCTCACCCACGGCTCCTTCTTCAT
>CAIVDX010000555.1 GCA_903904805.1 uncultured Rhodospirillales bacterium | reverse complement strand
GGCATCGATCCCTCAGCGTTGACACAGGACAATTTCGCGCAAACGCTCGATTTCTCGGCTGCGGTCGGGGAGACTTTGACGGCGGGCGATACCGGCGAAACCCTGATTGGGACGGCCTATGGTGATAGTCTGACCGGCGGCGCCGGCGATGACAGCCTGGTTGGGAATGCTGGCGACGACACGCTGGTTGGTGGGGCTGGCAACGATACGTTCGATGGCGGCACCGGTGTGAACGTTGCTGATTACAGCGCAGCGCCCGGCGCGATCACATCTGCCCCCGGCACGGTCCAGGACGGCACCGGTGGCACCGATAGCCTTTTCTCGATCAGTTCCATCATCGGATCCGCTTTTGGCGATTCCATCACGATCGGCGTTTCCGGAAATGAATCAATCGCCGCCGGCGGGGGCGACGACACGATCGATCTGGAAAATGGTCCGAGCCTTTATCCGAATCAGTACACCGCGCATGGCCACAACACGGTCGATGGTGGCGACGGCAACGATACCTTCCTGAATGTGTCGTACTGGAACAACGGCGGCGATGTGCTGACCGGCGGCGCGGGTACGAATACCTATGTCCTGAATGCGGTTGAGCAATGCTGCGGTGGCAGCCAGAACAACGCTGTTGTTCCGAATGCGGATATCGTAACGGACTTCAAGTTCGGCGCCGGTGGCGATATCATCGATATGACGCCTGTCATCAGCGCGCTGACCGCCAATTACGGCCTGCCAGCCGGCGCTGACGCCGCGGCCGAGGGCTATGTCCGTACGGTCGATGATGGCTTCGGCAACACGCTGCTCCAGGTTGCGATCCACGCGGATAATAATTGGGCTAACGTCCTGGTCATCCAAGGCGTCAATGCGGCCGATCTGACGGCGGCGAATTTCGTTCAGTCGTTCAACCTGTCGAACGTGGCGGAAACGCTGAGCGGCACCGCGGGCGATGACGCTCTGACGGGCTCAAGGCAGGACGACAGCCTGATCGGCTACAGCGGCAACGATACGCTGCTTGGTGAGGCCGGCAATGACACAATCGTTGGCGATGCCGGAGCCGATTCCCTGGACGGTGGCCGTGGTTCGAACGTCGTTGATTACAGCGGCGACCCGGCCGGGGTCACGGTCTCCTTCACGGGCGGATCCAATGGCGCGGCAAGTGGCAATGCGACCGACGGATGGGGTTATGCGGATACGCTCGTATCCTTCGGCGAAGTGATCGGATCGGCCTTCGCCGATACGATTTCGAACACCTCCGGCTCTGGCTACGAGACGCTGCTCGGCGGCGCCGGCAACGATTCCATTGTCGCTGGGATGGGCGGCTACAATTCGATCTCGGGCGGGCAGGGCGACGACACGCTCGACGCAGCCAGGGGGCCGAGCGCTGGCTATCAGCAGCAATACAGCGCCAGTGGTCACAACACGATTGATGGCGGCGACGGGAACGACGTCTTCCTGAACGTCTCCTATTGGAGCGGCGGCACCGCCGCTGGTGACGTCCTGACGGGCGGCGCCGGTACCAACACCTATGTCCTGAACTCTGTTGAGCAGTGCTGTGGCGGCGCGCAGAACGTCGTCGTCTCGAACGCCGATATCGTCACGGACTTCAAGGCCGGTGCCGGTGGCGACGTGATCGATCTATCGGTGGTCACGCAGGCTCTGGTCGCCAACTATGGCATGACGGCCGGTGGCGACCCGGTGGCCGAGGGCTTTATGCGCCTGTCCGATGACGGCGCCGGTAACGCCGTGGTCCAGGTTGCGCAGAACGCGAATGGCGCCTGGATCACCATGCTGCGCCTGCAAGGCGTGGCGTCCTCCAGCCTGACCGCGGATAATTTCGCGCAGCCCTACAATTTCTTTGCCACCGGGCCGGCGACGCTGACAGCAGATGATCTCGGCGACACCTTGAATGGCACCGCCTATGCCGACAGCATGACCGGCGGCGCGGGCAATGACTGCCTCCTTGGCGGTTCGAGCAACGACACCCTGGCCGGCGGCGCCGGGGCGGACAGCCTGATCGGCGGCAACGGCAATGATTGCCTCGATGGTGGCGCGGGCGACGATGTGCTGTCTGGCGGCGCGGGGAATGACCTGCTCGTCAGCGGCGCCGGCAACGACACCATGGACGGTGGCGCTGGTTCCAACACGGCCGATTACAGCGGCGATCCCGCCGGTGTCACGGTCGCGCTGTCTGGCGGGAGCAGCGGCGCTGCTTCGGGCAACGCAACCGACGGCTGGGGTGGCCACGATGCACTGAGCGGCATTGGCGTTGTCATCGGTTCCGCTTTCGCGGATACGATGACCGACGGCGGCGTTTATAACGAGACCATGTTCGGTGGCGCGGGCGACGATTATATCCTCTCCGGAACAGGTGGCTATAACTCGATCTCGGGCGGCGACGGCGACGACACGATTGACGCCGCGAGTGGCCCAAGTGCGGGTTATGGGCAACAGTATGGTGCCACGGGCCATCACACGATCGATGGCGGCGCCGGCAACGACGTCTTCCAGAACGTTTCTTATTGGAACACTGGCGGCGATGTCCTGACGGGCGGCGCCGGCACCAACACGTATATCC
>CAIVDX010000554.1 GCA_903904805.1 uncultured Rhodospirillales bacterium | reverse complement strand
GGCTGCGGGGCTGCTGACCGAAGAGCGGCTGGTGCTGTCGAACGTGCCGGTGCTGGCCGACATCGCCACGATGGGGCAGTTGCTGGCGCAGCACGGCATCGCCGTGGAGCCGGTGGGCAATGACGGCAGGACCCTTTCCCTGGGTGGCCCGATTACCAGCACCGAGGCGCCCTATGACATCGTTCGCAAGATGCGGGCCTCGTTCCTGGTGCTGGGGCCGCTGGTGGCGCGCACCGGGGAGGCCCGCGTGTCGCTGCCGGGCGGTTGCGCCATCGGCGCGCGTCCCGTCGATCTGCACCTCAAGGGGCTGGTGCAGATGGGCGCCAGCATCAGCCTGGAGGAAGGTTATGTGACTGCCCGCGCGGCGCAGGGTTTGAAGGGTGCGACAATCGTGCTGCCCTTCGCCAGCGTCGGCGCCACCGAGAATCTGCTGATGGCCGCCACCCTGGCCGACGGGCAGACGGTGATCGCCAATGCCGCGCGTGAGCCGGAAATCACCAACCTGGCGGAGTGCCTGAACGCCATGGGCGCCCGCATCGAAGGCATCGGCAGCGACCGGCTGACCATTGAGGGGGTGCGCCGGCTGCACGGGGCCGAGCATCCCATCATCGCCGACCGCATCGAGACCGGGTCTTATGCCTGTGCCGCCGCGATTACCGGCGGTGCGGTGCATTTGCGGCACGGCAATCTGGAGCATCTCGGCGCCGTGGTGCGCACACTGCGCGAAGCCGGGGTGGATATCGAGGAACGCGACGGCGGGTTGGCGGTGTCGCGGCGCAACGGCCTGCATGGCACCGATTTCGAGACCGAGCCCTATCCCGGATTTCCCACCGATATGCAGGCGCAGTTGATGGCGCTGATGTGTGTGGCCGAGGGCGCCTCGATGATCACCGAAAATATATTCGAGGATCGCTTCGGCCATGCCGACGAGTTGCGCCGGATGGGTGCCAGCATCAAGGTGCATGGCGCTTCGGCCATCGTGCGCGGCAATGCCGCCGGGCTTTCCGGCGCGCCTGTCATGGCGAGCGATCTGCGCGCGAGTTTCGGGCTGATCGTTGCCGGCCTGGCTGCCTCCGGAGCGACCACGGTCAATCGCGTTTATCACCTGGATCGCGGCTATGAGACCGCCGAGGAAAAGCTCGCTCTGGTTGGCGCTGATATCGAGAGGGTGCGTTGATCGCGGGATTCAGCCTTACGGTGCCGCCACCTTCAGTCGTCACGCGCTAAGTCTTTCGCGCCAATAAGGCGCCGTAGCCGGGGCTCACGGGATCGATGCCGGCAACCCGCAACGCGTTCCACATCATGGCGCTGGCGCTTGAGATGACAGGCTTGCCGATATCGCGTTCGAGCGGGTCGAGCACATCCAGGGTCGGCATGCCGACACCGCTGAAGAAAATTGCCTGTGCCTGCGGGCAATCGACGGCGCGGCCGAGGCCGTAGGTTCGTGCCGGAGTCTCATCGAAAATGCTGATGCCGTTGCGCAGCCAGTCGAAAGCGACGACTTCTATGCCATAGGCTTCCAGGCAGGATTTTGCCCGCAGCGTCAGGGTTTCGTCATAGGGCGTGCCGAGCGCGATCCGGCTGATGCCGCGCGAGGCCAGCGCCGCGACCACGCTTTGCAGCACGGTGATGAAGGCGATTCCGGTGAGTTCCTCCAGATGCCGCGCCAGAGTGGCCTCGCCGTCGCGGCCGAGGCGGTAGCAGGTGGCGGTGTGGGCGAGCACGATGACCTTGGGGCGGACGGCCGCGAGCCGTTCGGTGGTCTCGTCGATATGCGCGATCTGCTCGGTGATGCGTTCTTCCAGGCCCTTGAGGGTGCCGTCCGCACCGCGCCCGATCATGCGTGAGAAATGCACGGAGACCCCGGGCGGCGCCTTCCGTGGCATCTCCACCTCGACCGTGGG
>CAIVDX010000553.1 GCA_903904805.1 uncultured Rhodospirillales bacterium | reverse complement strand
GCGATCAAGCTGCTGCAGTTCTCCAATCAGGAAGTCGCCTCCTATGTCGAGGAGGAGCTTGAGCGCAACCCGTTGCTTGAACGAGACGACAGCGGTGATGCCAATCCTGAACGCGCGGCACTCGATCAGCTTGGCGCGATGCCGACCCCGATTGACTCCGCCGATGTGGCCAGCGGCAGCATGGTGCATGAGGGTGAGAGCGCGCCGCTCGATATGGTGCACGCGGAAAGCTACGATACCGGCACGAATGCCGACGGCTATCGCAGCGGTGGCGGTGGTGGAAACACCGGCTTCGAAACGGATGATCGTGGCATCGATGAGATGCTGGAGGCGCGGCCCAATCTGCGCGACCGGCTTTCCGAGCAGGCCCGTCTCAGCTTCAATGATCCCGTCGATCGCATCATTGCTGCTGCGTTGATCGCACTGCTGGAGCCCACTGGACGCATAGCGGTCCAGCCCGCCCAGATCGCGCAGTCGTTGGGTGCCGACCTCGCCCAGGTTGAGCGGGTGCGCGCGCTGATGATGCGCTTCGAGCCGACCGGCATGTTCGCCACCACCCTGCGCGAATGCCTCGCCGTGCAGCTTGCCGAGCGCAATCGGCTCGATCCGGCAATGGAAGCGCTGCTCGACAATCTGGAACTGTTGGCCAAGCGCGAGATGCGCCAACTGATGACCATCTGTGGTGTCGATGGCGAGGACATGACGCAGATGGTCGCCGAACTGCGTGCCCTCGATCCCAAGCCGGGCGCGGGCTCGGATGATCCGCTGCCGCAGACCATCGTGCCGGATGTGCTGTTGCGCACGCTGCCGGATGGCAGCTGGCATCTGGAGTTGAATGCTGAAACCCTGCCGCGTGTACTGGTGAATCAAAAATTCGCCACCCGTGTGCTGCCCGGCATTGACCGCGAGACAAAAAGCTTCATCACCGAACATCTCGCGTCCGCGAACTGGCTGGTGCGCAGCCTGCACCAGCGCGCGCAGACCATTCTGAAGGTCTCCGCCGAAATTGTCCGCCAGCAGGATGCGTTCTTCCGCCACGGCGTGGGCCATCTCCGCCCGCTGATCCTGCGCGACATCGCCACTGCCGTGGAACTGCATGAGAGCACTGTCAGCCGGGTGACCGCGAACAAATATATTGGCACGCCACGCGGCACGCTGGAGCTGAAATATTTCTTCACCACAGCCATCGCCGGCACTTCGGGTGAAAGCCACAGCGCCGAGGCGATACGCCACCGCATCCGCGCGCTGATCTCGGCGGAGACGGCAGAAGATATCCTCTCAGATGACGCGATTGTAGTGATCCTGCGTCGAGAAGGCGTGGACATCGCACGCAGAACCGTGGCCAAATATCGAGAGGCGTTGCGCATCCCAAGCTCGGTGCAGCGTCGACGGGAGAAGGCCGTTCCGGCCTGACGGCCCAGGCCGCCCGGCCCACCGCGCCTGACCCGCCTGTCGCGGGCTTGCCAGGAAGGCGTGAGCGTGGAGGTTGCATCGGAACCGGCGGCCATCGGCGCGCAGGTTCAAACAACATCAATCAATTCAGCGAACACTCATGCCCGGTCAAACGGGTTGATCATCTCGGGCCACAGGCCCGTTGCGGAGGACATAGAATGCACATCACCGTCTCCGGCAAACAGGTAGAGCTCTCGGATGCTCTGCGCACGCGCGTTGAGGAAAGTTTGGGCCGCATCACCGGCAAATATTTCGACCACGCGCTGGAAGCCCAGGTCGTTTTCGGGCGCGCGCGAAGCTTCTTCACCTGCGACATCAACATGCATGCCGGGCGCGGCATCAGCCTGCGCGCCGAGGGTGAGGCGGCCGATGCGAACGCCGCCTTCGATGATGCCGCCGAGCACATCGCCAAGCGCCTGCGCCGCTATCGCCGCCGGGTGAACGACCATGCCCGCGACCTTGTGCATCGGGCCAGCCCCGAGGCGGCACGGCAATATGTGCTGCGCCCCGAAGAGCCCGCGCGGGATGAAGGCGAGCTTGTGGTCGCCGAGACCTACGCCACGGTCGTCGCCGAGAAGGCCACCGAAATCACCCAACTCTCGGTCAGCGAGGCGGTGATGCGGATGGACCTGGCCAATCAGCCAGTGCTGATGTTCCGCAACAGCGCCAGCCAGGAGCTGAACGTGATCTATCGGCGCAGTGACGGAAATATTGGGTGGATTGAGCCGTCCGCACGGTGATCGGCCGATAATCGCACAGGAGGGCCAGGGGCAAAGCCCCTGGTTTTGCTGCAGTCTTCTTGTCGACTCCCGCGCCTCGTTCAATACTGAGCGAACACACGAACGCGGCCCAGCCGCGACCAACCGGGAGCAGACGCCACAGTGACCAGCAGCCCGCAGCGGCTCGGCTTTGCCGACGCCTCGATGATCGATGGCGTTGACACCAATGTGGTGCTGCCCGATCCCACACTCCTCGCGTCGGCCCTTGCCTCAAACGTGACACCTGGCGCCGCCGCCAGTACTCCGGTGGTCAGCTTGATCCACAGCGGTGGCGTTGGCGGCACGCATATGACAATCAATGTCAGCTACGATGCGTCAGTCACCGCGCTGAACGCGGTCGGCAACGCCGCTTACAATCCGACATTGTATGCGAATTACGTCTCGGCGGTGAACGCGGCCGTCGCCTACTACCAGACCACTTTCACCACGCCGATCAGCGTCAACATCACGTTCGGCTGGGGGAATGTCGGCGGCACCACCGACACTGTCTCGGCTGGAGCGCTTGGCCAGAGCAACGCCCAATACACCACCACCACCTACACCGCTCTTCGTGCCGCGGTGCTTGCCACCGACACCACCAACCCCGCTCAGATCGCGGCAGCTGCCACTCTTCCAGCTACCGACCCCACCAACGGTGGCCTGATCATCGTGACCACCGCGGAGGCGAAGGCCCTCGGGCTGAGTGGCGCCAGCACCGCCAGCGACGGTGGCGTGGGCATCAACAGCAGCTACACCTACGCCTTCAGCCAATCCAGCGTTGCCTCCTCGGGCAATTATGATGCGGTTGGGGTTTTGGAGCACGAGATCAGCGAGATCCTGGGGCGCGCGGTCAATGGCGGGTCCGATTTATTCTCCACCGGCCAGCAGGACTACGGGCTGCTGGACTTCTTCCGCTACACCGCTGCGGGGAACAGCGCGACGGCCAGCCCCGGCACAGCGGTGGGCAGCCTCGATCAGCCCTTCGTCGCCGGCTACAACGCCGCAACCCAGTCATATTTCTCGTTCAACGGCACCACCATCACGCAACCATTCGGTGCGCCATCCGACATCGCCAGTGGCGGAGATATCGCCGATTGGGGCACCGCGGTGACCGGTGACGCGTTTGGCTCCGGCATCGCCGGCGTGGTCGGGGCGATCACCCCCACCGACCAGCAGGTGCTCAGCGTGCTCGGCTTTTCAGGCATCGCCTGCTACGCCGCCGGAACATCATTGGCGACCACCAGCGGCGACGTCGCGGTGGAGGAACTGGCGATCGGTGACATGATGCTCACCCTCGATGGCCCCCCCCGGCCGGTCCGCTGGATCGGCCATCGCCGCGTCGAGATCGCCCGTCATGCTCGCCCCGAGGAGGTGCTGCCGATTCGCGTTCGTGCGGGGGCATTCGGCGATGCGCAGCCGACCCGCGATCTTCTGCTCTCTCCCGACCACGCGATATTCGCTGATGGCGTCCTGATCCCGGTGCGCCATCTGGTGAACGGCACGTCGATCTGTCAGCAGCATGTGGCGGAGATCACCTATTATCACGTTGAGTTGGACGCCCACGCAGTGATCTTCGCCGAAGGGCTGCCGGCGGAGAGCTATCTGGACACCGGCAACCGCGCCAATTTCTCCGGTGGCGATGCCGCTCTGGCTCTGCACCCTGTCTGGGGTGTGGCCAACCCGGCGCTGATCTGGGAAGCCAAGGCTGCCGCTCCGCTCTGTGTGGGTGGCCCATTGCTGGAGGCTGCGCGCGCCCGGCTCGCGCTGCGTGCAGCGTTTATCCAGCCAACGCCACTTCCAGCTCGTCCCATTCACGCTTGCTGAGGCCGCTGCTCTTTTGATCCACCGCCTCGCCCGCCAGCCGCCGGCGTACCACGGAGAGCATCTGCGCTGACAGCGTTACCGCGCCGACGCGGTAATCCATGAAGGCCTGCGCGCAGGCCGGCACCCAGGCGCGCAGCACGTCGAGCATCGCATCCGCATAGACGCGGATTTCGTACTGCGCATGGCTGTCCGCCCGCAGTGAGAGGAAATGCATGAAATTGTGCAGATCCACCTTCCAATACCATTGGGTGTAGGCGTTCAGCGTCAGGTTCATCCGCGCCAGTTCGCGCGCCAGGCCCTGGCGGTCGGGGTCCGCGCCGTCCTCGTTCAGCATCCAGGCATAGTCGTCGTAGCATTTGGCGGCGTCGCGGCGGAGGATATCCAGCACCTCGGCGGCCTCGGTGCCGGTCAGCACATCGCCGCGGCCCTGCCGGTTCGAGGCTGACTGCGCGGCCAGCTGCTCGGGGGCGGGGATGTAGAATTCGCGATCCAGGATCGAATAGCGCGCGGAGTATTCGTTCACATTGGCGGTGCGGTGGCGGATCCACTGGCGCGCGACGAAAATCGGCAGCTTCACGTGAAACTTGATCTCGCACATCTCGAATGGGGTGGAGTGGCGATGGCGCATCAGATAGCGGATCAGCCCTGCATCTTCGCTGACCCTGCGGGTGCCGCGCCCGTATGAGACACGCGCCGCCTGCACCACCGCCGCGTCATCGCCCATATAGTCGATCACCCGTACAAAGCCGTGATCGAGCAGCGGCGCTGCGCGATAAAGCATCGCTTCCAACGCCGGGACGGTGGCGCGATGGGTTGGCTGGCTTTCGGCGCGCTGGGCCTCAATTTCGGCGAGCTGGTCCGGGGTAAGCGGCATGGGTGGCGACTCCGAATGGTCGGGCCAAGGGTGCGTCGGTTGCGGCGGGGGGGCAAGCTGCCTATATCTTGGAAGCCAGCTTGCTGGCTATGGCGATAAACGGTTGTTGGAATAAGCGTTGTGGACCCGGGGGCGGTACCCGGCGCCTCCACCATTTCTCCCGGTTGGGAGGGCATGGGGGCGAAACAGGCTCGACACGCGTGGTAAAGACCAACCTTTTGCCCG
>CAIVDX010000552.1 GCA_903904805.1 uncultured Rhodospirillales bacterium | reverse complement strand
TCTCGGTGAGCGGCTTGTCGGAGCCACGATTCTCTTCCTTCATCCGCTGGAACACCGGGCTCTCATTCAGCTTCAGCCGGATATAGAGCGACCACAGCAGCAGGATCAGCGACACCGCGAACGGCACGCGCCAGCCCCAGCTGAGGAAGGTCTTCGGGTCCATCGTCTCGCGCGTGGCCAGGATCACCACCAGGGAGAGGAACAGGCCAACCGTGGCGGTGGTCTGGATGAAGCTGGTGGATTTGCCACGCCCACCCGCCGGCGCATGCTCGGCCACATAGGTGGCCGCACCGCCATACTCACCGCCCAGCGCCAGGCCCTGCAGCAGGCGCAGCACCACCAGGATCAACGGCGCGGCCCAGCCGATCTGCGCGTAGGTCGGCAGCAGGCCGGTGCAGAAGGTGGCGAAGCCCATCACCAGGATGGTCACCAGGAAGGTATATTTGCGGCCGACCAGATCACCGATGCGGCCGAAGAACACCGCGCCGAACGGCCGCACCAGGAAGCCGGCCGCATAGGTCGCAAACGCCGACATCAGCGCCGCGGTGTCATTGCCCGGCGGAAAGAACAACCCGGCGAAAAACGGCGCCAGCGTCGCATACAGGTAGAAATCGTACCACTCGAACACCGTTCCAAGCGACGACGCCAGAATAACGCGGCGCTCTTCGGCGGGCGTGATGATAAGGGGTGGGGACGAACCCCCAACATTGGTGGTTGCGCTCATTGTCTTTGTTTCCTCCACTGGCAGGCTTATTGATTAGCCCACCAAACGATTAAGTCCGACGCTCGGGTTTGCCCATGCGGTGCTCTGCCAACGGACGCCCCCAACGTCCGTTGCCATTACATCTCCCTCTTCCTTCAGTTTGGTGAAAATGGCAAGTCAGGGGCTTGAAATGACGAGGTGGGCAAACGCCTCGCACGGAGGAGTGCCGCACATGCCACCACAAGCCGGCGAATCGCCGTCCTACGAAGCAACCTATTCGGCCTGGCACGAGCACCGGCAGAGCTGGTGGCGGATGGCCGCCGCCGCGATCGATTGGTCGGTGCCACCAACCCGGATGTTCGACCCCTCGATCGGTCCGTTCGGCGCCTGGTTCCCTGATGGGCGGCTCAACACCTGCCATAACTGCCTCGACCGGCATGTCGCCGCCGGCGCGGGCGCGCGCACCGCGCTGATCTGGGACAGCCCCGTCAGCGGCCAGCTGCGCCATTTCACCTACGCCGAGCTGCGCGACAGGGTGGCCAAATTCGCCGGCGGGCTCGCCAGCCTCGGCGTGGGGCATGGCGACCGCGTGGTGATCTACATGCCGATGGTGCCGGAGGCCGCGATCGCCATGCTCGCCTGCGCACGCCTTGGTGCGATCCATTCGGTGGTGTTCGGTGGCGTCGCCGCCCCCGAGCTCGCCGCCCGCATCGAGGACGCCCAGCCGCGCCTGATCGTCTCGGCCAGCTGCGGCATCGAGCCCGGTCGCCTGGTCGCCTACAAGCCGCTGCTCGACCACGCGCTCGCACTCTCCGCCCATCAGCCCGCTTCCTGCGTGATCCTGCAACGACCGATGCTGGCCGCCGAGATGACCGCCGGGCGCGACCATGATTTCGCCGCGCTCGAAGCCGCCTCCGCGCCGGTGCCATGCGTGGATGTGCCGGCCACCGACCCGCTCTACATCCTCTACACCTCCGGCACGACCGGAAAGCCGAAGGGCATCGTGCGTGACAATGGCGGCCATGCCGTCGCGCTGCGGAACTCGATCTCGATGATCTACGGGCTGAAGCCGGGTGAGGTGATGTGGACGGCCTCCGATGTCGGCTGGGTCGTCGGCCACAGCTACATCGTCTACGCCCCGCTGCTCGCCGGCCTCACCAGCGTGATGTATGAGGGCAAACCGGTCGGCACGCCCGATGCCGGCGCCTTCTGGCGCGTCATCGCCCAGCACAAGGTGCGCGTGCTGTTCACCGCCCCCACCGCCTTGCGCGCCATCAAGCAGCAGGACCCCGCGGGCAGCCACATTGCCGAGCACGACATCTCCAGCCTGGACGCCCTGTTCCTTGCCGGCGAACGCTGCGACCCACCCACCGCGACCTGGATCGCCGACCTGCTGGGCACCCCGGTGATCGACCATTGGTGGCAGACCGAGACCGGCTGGGCGATCACCGCCAATTTCCGCGGCCTCGGCCTGGTCCCGAACAAGCCCGGCTCCGGCGGCCGCCCCTGCCCCGGCCATGATCTGCAGGTGCTCGACGACCACGGCGCGATCCAGCCCGCCGGCACCCAGGGCCACCTCTCCATCCGCCTGCCCCTGCCCCCCGGCTGCGCCCCGACATTGTGGAACAACGATGCCGGCTACTCCCGCGCCTATCTGGAGGATTTCCCCGGCTGGTACCGCACCGGCGATGGCGGCATGATCGACGCCGAGGGCGATGTGTGGGTGATGGGCCGCACCGACGACATCATCAATGTCGCCGGCCATCGCCTGTCCACCGGGTCGATGGAAGAGGTGCTCGCCGGCCACGCCGACATCGCCGAATGCGCCGTCATCGGCGTGCATGACGAGATCAAGGGCCAGGCGCCGCTGGGGCTGGTGGTACTGAAATCCGGTGTCACCCGCAGCCACGATCTCATCGTGAAGGAATTGATCACACTGATGCGCGACAGCATCGGCCCCGTCGCCGCCCTGCGCCAGGTCTGCATCGTCACGCGCCTGCCCAAGACCCGCTCCGGCAAGATCCTGCGCGCCAGCCTACGCCGCCTGGCCGACGGTCAGGCCCCCAACCCTCCGGCGACCATCGAGGATCCACGGGTTTTGGAGGAGATCGCTGATCTGCTGAGCCGACGATAAGGCGGGCGATCTAG
>CAIVDX010000551.1 GCA_903904805.1 uncultured Rhodospirillales bacterium | reverse complement strand
CCGCAGGTGTGCCCGTCACGGCGAATTTCACCCCGCATCTGATCCCGATGGCGCGGGGCGAGCTCTGCACCTGCTATGTGCGCCTCAAAGGCGCCAGCGCCGACGATCTGCGCGCGGCCCTGGAGCGGGTCTATCGCGACGAGCCCTTCGTGCGCGTCGCGAGGAAGGGCGTCATGCCGCAGACCCAGAATGTACGCGGCTCGAATTATGTGCAGATCGGCGTGGTTGCCGACCGCATCGAGGGCCGCGCGATCGTGATTTCCACGCTCGATAATCTCGTGAAAGGCTCGGCGGGGCAGGCGATCCAAAATATGAATCTCATGTTCGGCTGGCCCGAGACGACGGGCCTCGAGCAGATCGCGCTGTTTCCGTGAGGGCAATGCCAGTGGACGAGGACACGCTGCAGTTCTACCGCCGAAATGCCGAAGCCTATGCCGGCTGGGCGAAGGCACCGTCTACGCGGCTGGTCGGTTTTCTCGCCATGCTGCCGGCAGCCGGAAAAGGGGTCAGTGTCATTTAAGGCCGCTTCAAGTCGACCATCATCGATGCCGAGGATCATGTCATGGCCTGCCACCACTACATCGAGGCCAATCCCGTGCCGGCCCGCATGGTCCCCCGGGCGGAGGATCACATATGGTCCAGCCATGGTCGAAACGCCTTGGGAAAACCGGATACCCTGATCGGAGAGCATGAATGCTATCGCGCGCTGGGCGATACCGGTGAGGCGCGCCAGGCCGCCTACCGGCAGGGCTTTGAAGGCGGGCTGACCCCGGAGGTGATCGACACCCTGCGCGACGCGACCCAACGCGGCTGGGTTCCCGGGCGCGACTCCTTCCGCCGTCAGATCGAGTCCGCCCTTGGCCGTCGCGTCGGGCCGCCCGTCAGTGGGCGACCGCGCAAAACCAGGGAGGAAGATGCGGCCCTGCTGTTAAGTCAGGCCGACTTGATCTGACGTGCTGAAATCGGGGGAATAAATGACTCTGACCCCTTTTCCTATCCAGGCGATTACAACAACATCCAGAACAACTACATCAACGCCGGGTTCCGGGTGATCCTGCCCCGCCATGGCAATCTCACGCAGGCCGGTTGGACAGGAGTCGGCTGGCTTGGGATCGCCTCCAGTGCATCCGAACTCACATTCGGAATCTCTTCGAATCTCAAAGGAGGGTATAGCGATGAACCGAGTGAAACAGGCGTTTGGATAATACAGGCGGTCGATACCTTTGCGTTCTTGGTCCCGGATCCGCAGTGGATGAGTCACGATCCGATCGACTTATCGTCCGGCGCTTATTTCTACGACCATGACGACCTCACGATCGGCTCGACCGGCTTTCCGTACGGCCTGACGTTTCATCGTTCCTACAATTCGAACAACCAGTACCAGACGAGCCCGGTCGGCCTCGGTTGGTCGCACAATCTGGCGATGACCGCGATCGCCAACAGCGACGGCCTCAAGGGCATGGGCCAGGACTCGCCGATCGATGGCGCCGCAGCCATCGCCGCGGCCTATGTCATCCAGGACCTCTTCAGCGATTCGATGAAGCCACTGGCAAAGATGGTCATCGCCACACTGTCGCAGCGTTGGATGATGGATCGGCTCATCAACAACACCGTGAACATCACCGCCGGATCCCAGCCTGATCAATTCATGCTGCTCGCCGACGGCAGCTACAATCCAAAGCTGGGCTCGTCGAGCCGTCTGGGCTTGAGCGCCGGTGCCTACGCGCTGCAATACAAGGATGGCACAGCGCTCAACTTCAATACGGCCGGCAACATCTCCACCTGGAACAATCCGGCGGGCGTTGCGGTGACCTTCGCCTATGACGCCTCGACGCCCCCGCTTCTGACGTCGGTGTCGAACAACCTCGGG
>CAIVDX010000550.1 GCA_903904805.1 uncultured Rhodospirillales bacterium | reverse complement strand
TGCCCGGAGTGGGCTCGGCTGTCATCGACTGGATCGCCTACGGCCACGCCGTGCGCACCGAAAAGAACCCCGAGACTTTCGGCCAGGGCGATATCCGCGGCGTGATCGCCGCAGAAGCATCGAACAACGCCAAGGAAGGTGGCCATCTGCTGCCCACCATTGCCTTCGGCGTGCCAGCCGGTGCATCGATGGCTTTGCTGCTCTCCGCCTTTCTGATGCATGGCTTCGTACCCGGCCCGGAGATGCTCACCAAGCATCTCGACATCACCTACTCCATCATGTGGACCCTCACACTGGCCCATGTGCTGGGCGCGGGAATTTGCCTTTGCGCGTCTGGAATCTTCTCACGCCTCGCCACAGTTCGCCCTGGCATTCTGGTGCCGCTGGTACTCTCGGTAGTACTTCTCGGCGCCTATGAGGGCTCGCAAAGCAGCGGCGACCTGATCGCTCTAGTGTTGTTCGGTGCTGTTGGCTGGGTGATGAAGCGGCTGGGCTGGCCGCGCCCGCCGCTGATCCTCGGCTATGTGATCGGCGGATTGTTCGAGCGCTATCTTTTCATCTCCACCCAGATCTTCGGCGCCGGCTGGGTGCTGCGCCCGATCGTACTCGGCGTGCTGGCCCTATCCATATGGGTCGCATTCCGGCCGTTGCGCATCAGCGTGATTGATACGGTCGCAACCCTGCGCGGCCTCCGCCCCGGCCATCGCCGCATGGGCCCGCGCCCGCTCTTCAGCCTGGGCCTGCTCGCCGTGACGGCGTGCGGCTACTGGCTGTCGCGCGACTGGCCGGCGGCGGCGAACATGGTGCCGCAGGCAGCGATGCTGGTCACCGCCACCTTCGGCCTGCTCAACCTGGTCACCGAACTCTTCGGGTCGGCCGCAGAAGAAGCCGCTGAATCGGCCCCGGCCCACCCGCCGGAATTCGACCTTCTGGCCAGCGTGCCAAAGGCACTCGCGCAACAGCGTGCTCTGCGTTTCTTCGCCGTGCTGGTTGGCTTCCTATTCGCCTCGGCGGCGATCGGCCTGCTGCCGTCATTGTTCTTGATGATCCTTGTGCTGACACGTTTCGAATTTCACGAGAAATGGTCAGCATCACTCGCGACATCCACGATCGCCATCACGATTCTTTATGGGCTTTTCGACCGGCTTTTCTCGGTGCCCTGGCCGCAATCTGCCCTTGGCGACCTACTGCCGGGCATGCGCGCAATGACCGGAGTGGTATGACAATGCGCTTTGTTCTGATACTGATGCTGTTGTTGCCCCGGATCGCCCACGCCGAACCCACCGATGCGTTCGCCGGAAAAACCATCAACATCGTCATCGGATATTCCGCTGGCGGCGGCTACGATCTCTACGCCCGCCTGCTCGCGCGACATCTCGGTGGCCATATTCCCGGCAACCCCACCGTCGTGGCGCAGAACATGACCGGCGCCGGCAGCCTCAAGGCGGCAAACTACATCTATTCCCTCGCCCCCAAGGACGGCACGGCGATCGCCGCATTCGCCCGCGGCATGGCGGTGGATCCATTGATGGTCGGCAACGGAAAATTCGATGGTCGCAAATTCGTCTGGCTCGGATCTATCACCCGCGACACCGGGCTATGCGTGGTCTCTGCGACTTCGCCCATCAAGAGTTTCGCCGACCTGCTCACCAAACCAAGTCGATTCGGCGGCGAAGGCGCAGGCTCCGACCCCGATGTGTTCGCCACGGTTCTGAGGGTGATGTTCGGCGCGAAAGTCCAGCTCGTCACCGGCTATCCTGGCACCGCGGACATGACGCTGGCAATGGAACGTGGCGAGCTCGACGGGCTTTGCGGCATTTCCCTGAGCACCATCGTCAGCCGCCACCAGGATTGGATCGACAACCACAAGATCACGATGCTCACCCAGGTGGCCCTCAAAAAGGATTTGGCTCTGCCCGACGTTCCGATGCTGCTCGACCTGATGAATGATCAACACAAAAAGGACGTGCTCAAACTCATCATCGGCCCGCAAACCATGGCCCGCCCCTTCACCCTGCCGCCCGACACCCCACCCGAGCGCGTGGCGATTCTGCGCCGCGCCTTCGCCGAGACCATGGCCGACAAGGCCTTCCTCGACGAAGCCGGCCGCCTCGGGCTGGATGTGCTTCCGGTCTGGCCCGACGAGATCGATGCGATGCTTGCCGATTTCTACGCCGCGCCCAAAGACATTCTGAAGGAAGCCGCGGCCGCCAGCGGAGGCTGAGATGCACGAGGCCTCGGTCGGCCAACCGATCAAGCGGCTTGAGGATCGCGATCTTCTTGTCGGCAAAGGCTGCTTTGTCGACGACATCCATCTGCCCAATACTGGGCAGGCCGCCTTCCTGCGCAGCCCACACGCCCATGCCCGCATCAGCTCGATCGACTGCACCACCGCGCGCGCACTTCCGGGTGTGATTGCGGTTCTCACGTTGCACGATCTCGCCCTCGTACGCGCGCGCATGCTGCGCAGCGCCCGCGCCATCAAGCCATCCGACGCGTTGGCCCCCCATGTACTCGCCGATCGCGAGGTCGCCTTCGTCGGCGAACCCATCGCACTGGTGATCGCCGTCTCCCGCCATCTCGCTGAAGACGCCGCCGCCCTCATCGAGATCGAATACGAACCATTACCCGCGATCGCCGATTGCCGCGACGCAGTGGCCATCGGTGCACCATCCGTTCTCTTGGAATGCAAAACCAACATCGCCGCCACCCACGGCGCCGATTATGGCGACGTCGCCGCGGCCTTTGCGAACCCGCCCATTCACCTCACGCTCGATCTCGCACAGCATCGTGGCTGCGCGGTGCCGATGGAGGCGCGCGGTGTGCTCGCCGAGCATCGCGCCCATGACGGCGCGCTCTGCGTCTGGTCCTCCACCCAGATGCCGCACGATCTGCGCGCGATGCTGGTCGAGATGCTCGGAATCGACGAAGACGGTCTGCGCGTCATCACGCCGGATGTTGGCGGCGGCTTCGGCCCGAAATATTGCATCTACCCAGAGGAAATCGCCATCGCCGCCGCTGCGCGCCTGCTCCGCCGCCCGGTGAAATGGATCGAGGACCGTCGCGAGCATTTCTGCGCCGCCGTGCAGGAGCGCGACCAGTTCTGGCACATCGAAATTGCCGCCGAAATGGATGGCCGCCTGCGCGGTCTGCGCGGCGAGATGATCTACGACCAGGGCGCCTATCTGCTGAAGGACGCCAATCTGCCCTACAACTCGGCCACCGCCGTTCCCGGCCCCTATCTGCTGCCGGCCTACGAAATGCGCGTTCTTGTCGCGCAGACCAACAAGGTGCCAGCCTCCTCCGTCCGCGGCGCGGGCTATCCGGAAGCGGCCTTCACCATGGAACGCGCGATGGATGCGCTGGCCAACCATCTCGGCCTCGATCGCGCCGAGATTCGCCGGCGCAACCTGATCCCTGCCACGAAGATGCCCTACACCAAACCGATGCGCGCACGCTCCGGGGCGGCGATCATCTATGACAGCGGCGACTATCCCGCGAGCCAAACCCAGGCCCTGCACGCCGCGGACTGGGACGGATTTCCCGCCCGCCAACAGGCCGCCCGCACCCAAGGACGCTATCTGGGCATCGGCCTCGCCAACGCGGTAAAGGGCACCGGCCGTGGCCCCTTCGAGTCCGCCTCCGTGCGCATCGCGCCGAACGGCCGCATCACCTTGTCCACCGGGGCGGCGATGATGGGCCAGGGCCTGGCCACCGCGCTCGCCCAGATCTGCGGCGACGAGCTCGGCGTTTCTCCCGACAAAATCAGCGTCATTGCCGGCGACACCGGTGCGATCGGCCTCGGCCTCGGCGGCTTCGCCTCACGCCAGCTCGTCACCGCCGGCACCTCCACCCGCATCGCCGCAGCGCGCGTCGCACAAAAGGCCAAGCGACTCGCCGCCCTCCGCCTCGAAGTCGCCGAAGAGGATCTCGAACTCTCTGATGGCGCCGTGCGCGTGCTTGGTGTGCCGCAGATGCACATCACCCTCGCCGATTGCGCCCGTATCCTGCGCGGATCACCAGGTGGCGGATTTCCCGATGGCCTCAGCGCAGGTCTGGAAGAAAGCGAAGCCCACCGCACCGATCTGCTTGCCTACGCCAACACCACCCATGTCTGCGAACTCGAAGTCGATGTCGAAACCGGCGATGTGCGCATCATCCGCTATATCGCGCTGCAGGATTGCGGCACGCTGATCAACCCGCTGATCGTGCAGGGCCAGATTCTCGGTGGAATCGTGCACGGCATCGGCAACGCGCTATTCGAACGCATGATCTTCAGCGCCGACGCCCAGCCGCTCTCCACCAGCCTGGCCGACTACCTGCTGCCGACAGCCCCCGAAGTGCCTTGGCTGCAAACCATCTTTCGCCAGACCCCTTCGCCGACAAACCCGCTCGGCGCGAAGGGCGTGGGCGAGGTCGGTACCATCCCGGTCGCTGCCGCAATCATCTCGGCGATCGAGAACGCGCTCAGTCCATTCCGTGCCCGCATCGGCCAGACGCCCATCGCCCCCGATGAGATCATTCGCCTCGTTCAGTCCGGCGGGTGAGACTCCGCAAAGCCACCGATCCGCTCCCAGGCCGCCGCCACGCGCAGAATCTTCGCCTCGCCATAATAAGGCCCAACCAGCTGCAACGAGAGCGGCAGCCGATCGCTCGACAGCCCCGCCATCATCGCCAACGCAGGATGCCCGGTTACGTTGAACGGTGAGCGCGCCTGACGCGAATAGGTCCGCCCGAGCGCCACCTCGTCATCGATCTTGCAAGGCGGATCCATCGCACTCGCGCACAGCAGCACATCCACCCCGGTGAAAAGCTGGTTCACCGCGGCGATCAGCTCCCCGCGCAGACGTTGCGCTGCCAGATAATCCTCAGCTGGAATGAACGCCCCCACCATCAGCCGCCGGCGTGACATCTCGCAATAATCCCCGGGCCGCGTGCGCAGCCACTGCGCATGTACCGACCACGCCTCGGCGTTCAGGATCGTGCGATTGACCGCGGCTAACAGATTGAGATCCGGCAGCGTCACATCCACGATATGTGCGCCCTCTGCGGCCAGCCCGGCGGCCACGGCCGCAAGGGCGGCAGCCACTTGTGGGTCGGCAATCATGTCCCGCTCATGGAAGTTCCGCACAAAACCGATGCGCACACCCTTCGCGCCGCGATCCAGCAGCGAGGTCGCCCTGGTGCGCCCGTCGCTCATCACATCCAGCGCGAGCGCCGCATCGGCCGCGCGCCGCGCCATCGGCCCGATATGATCGAGGCTCCACGCCAGCGGGAACACACCGGCTCGCGGCACGAGTTCGGCGGTCGGCTTCAGCCCCAGCACGCCACAGCAACTCGCCGGATTGCGAATTGACCCGCCAGTGTCGGTGCCCAGCGCCAACGGGAACAAGCCCGCAGCCAGCCCCGCACCGGAACCCGATGACGATCCACCGGGATGGCGCGTGCGATCCCACGGATTGCGCGCCGGCGGAAATGGCAGATCGAAGGCCGGCCCACCCAGCGCGAACTCATGGGTGGACAGCTTCCCCAGAATGATGGCGCCGGCACCACGCAACTTCGCCACACAGGTCGCATCCGAGGCGGCCAGATTGTCGAGCAGAATGCGCGAATGGCATGTGGTCGGCAGGCCCGCGACATCGATGATGTCCTTCACTCCCACCGGCACGCCATGCAACGGGCCACGCAACCGGCCTGACGCCGCCTCACGCTCCGCCAACGCCGCTGCGTTCAGCGCCGCCTGCCCGTCGCGGCGGATATAGACATTCAGCGACGGATCAAGCTGGTCTGCCCGCTCCAACAGCGCGCTCACCACCTCCACCGGCGAGACCTCGCGCGCCGCAATCTGGGCGGCGAGTTCGGCGGCACCGCGCCAATGGATCGGGGTCACAAGCGCTCTCCCGGCTGCATCGGCGGCCACGGCTCGATGGTCACATCGGTCACCCCGGCGAGGGCCGCGCCCTGTGACAACGCAAGCTCGATCGCGGCACGCACGTCATCGGGGAATTGCGCGAATGTCGCCTCAAGCCCCGCCGAGCGCACCCGCGCGCGCACTTCCTTCTCGTCCATGCCAACCTCCTGTCGTCACCCGCATATTCGCGTGGCCCGGCCATGCGCGCAATCGATGAATTCCGCAGTGCCAGACGATTGACTTGAACGGCCACTGCGTCACATTCAGCCCATGAAAGCCGCCTCATTCACCTATCACCGGCCCGACAGCATCGCTGCCGCGCTGGCGCTTCTCGCACGCTACGCTCCGGAGGATGGGCGGATCATTTCCGGCGGCCAAAGCCTGGTGCCGATCATGGCCTTCCGCCTCTCGCGCCCGGCCCATCTGATCGATATCAGCCACGTCGCCGGCCTCGATATCCTGGCCGTCGACTCAGGCCATCTGCGCATCGGTGCGCGCGTACGTCACGCGGCGTTCGAGGCGGGCCTCGCGCCGGGCCCGCTTGGCGCGCTGCTGACACAAGTGACCCACGCCATCGCGCATGCGCCGATCCGCAGCCGCGGCACGTTCTGCGGCAGCGTCGCACACGCCGATCCGGCATCAGAATGGTGTCTGCTCGCCGCAACGCTTGACGCCCAGATGATCGCCGCCCGCGCCGATGGCGAACGGATGATTGCCGCGTGCGATTTTTTTGCTGGCGTCATGAGTACCGCCCTCGCACCGGATGAATTGCTTCGCGAGGTGCGCCTGCCCCAGCTGCCCGACGACGCACGCTGGGGCTTCGCCGAGTTCAGCCGCCGCGCCGGCGATTTCGCGATGGCCGCATCGATCGCGGTGGTGCAGATCAGCGACGGCAAACTCACCAGCGCGCGTGTTGGCATAGGCGGTGCGGAAGCCCATCCCCGCCGGCTCCCCGGGGCCGAAGCAGCCCTGCTCGACCAGCCGCCATCATCTACCACCATCGCGGCAGCCGCGGCAGCCGCCGCCGCCGAGATCGACCCGCTGGAAGACAGCCAGACCGATGCGGTCTATCGCCGTGAACTGACCGCAGCGATGGTTCGCCGCGCCCTCACCCAGGCCATCGAAGGTGCCGCATGAGCAAAGTCTCGGTTTCACTCAACGTGAACGGACTGACCCACCAGGTCGTGGTCGAACCCCGTCAGACGCTCGCGGATGTGCTGCGCGAAGAATGTGGCCTCACCGGCACCCATCTCGGCTGCGAACACGGCGTCTGCGGCGCATGCACCGTCTCGCTCGATGGCGTCCCGGCCCGCGCCTGCCTGATCTATGGCGTGATGGCCGAAGGCATGGAGATTCGCACTGTCGAAAGCCTCGCGCACGGCAACGATCTGCATCCCTTGCAGCGCGCCTTCATGCGCCATCACGCGCTCCAATGCGGCTATTGCACTCCCGGCTTCCTGATGCTGCTCGCCACCAGCCTGGAGGCGAACCCCTATCGTGACGCCGCCGAGATGCGCGAACTCATCTCCTCCAACCTGTGCCGCTGCACCGGCTACCAGAACATCGTCGCCGCCGCAGAGGATTATGCCGCTGAGCTGCGCGCCGAGCGGAGTGCGGCGTGATGGACCACACCGGCCCGGTCGTCACCCAATACGAACCCGGACAGACCAGAGTGTTCGGCAAACCGCTTGAGCGCATCGAGGATGCGCCCCTGGTGCGCGGCCGTGGTCGCTACATCGGCGACCTGAATTTCCCGCGCCAGCTTCATATGCGCATCGTGCGCTCACCCTACGCGCACGCCAGGCTCATCAAGGTCGATGTCAGCGAGGCCCGCGCCCTGCCCGGCGTGGTGGCGATCTGGACCTCGGCTGATATCGCCGACCTGCCCCCGATCGATTTCCGTGATGCCGCCGGCGAAGCCCTCAAGCCTTATCGCCAACCGCTGCTCGCCGACGGGATCGTCCGCTATGTCGGCGAACCTGTCGCCGCCATCTTTGCAACAGACGCCTACATCGCCGAGGACGCCGCCGAGCTTGTGCTGATCGACGCCGATGATTTGCCGATCCTCCTCGATGCCGCCGCCGCGCCCGGCGAATTCGCCCCCGGCCACACCACCGAGGCACTGATCATGCGCGCCAACTATGGCGATGTAGAGAGCGCGTTCGCCAAGGCCGACAAAGTCATCGAGCTCGATCTGCAAGTCGGCCGCCATTCCGGCGTGCCACTGGAGGCGCGCGGCGCGATCGGTCGCTATGATGGCGCGTTCGATATCCTGCAGCTCTGGGGCGCGGCCAAGGTGCCGCATCGCAATCGCGACGCCATCGTGCGCGCGCTCGGCCGCAACAATGCCAGCGTGGAGCTGCATGAGGGCCATACAGGCGGCGGCTTCGGTATTCGCGGTGAGCTCTATCCAGAGGATTATCTGGTGCTCGCCGCCGCCCTGCGCCTCGATCGGCCAGTGAAATGGATCGAGGATCGGCGCGAGCACCTGATGGCGGCCAACCACTCCCGCCAGCAACGCCACAAGATCCGCGGTGCGTTCACGGCGTCCGGCGAACTCCTCGCCATCGACGACCAGTTTTTTCTTGACCAAGGCGGCTATGTCCGCACCCACGGTGCGCGCGTGCCGGACATGACCATCGGCATGATCCCCGGCCCGTATCGCTGCCCCGCCTTCCGCTGCGCCGGCCATTTCCGCCTCACCAACAAAACCCCGGCCGCCACCTATCGCGCGCCTGGTCGTTACGAGGGCACCTTCGTGCGCGAGCGCCTGATGGACGCCGCCGCCGCCCAGCTCGGCATCGATCCGATCGAGCTGCGCCGCCGCAATCTCATCGGCCCCGACGAAATGCCCTTCACCCGCCCGATGAGCACCCTGGGCACCGACATTGTCTATGACAGCGGTGATTATCCGAAGCTGCTCAACGCCGCGCTCGACCAGTTCGGC
>CAIVDX010000549.1 GCA_903904805.1 uncultured Rhodospirillales bacterium | reverse complement strand
GCTCGCACTCCCCGACGACGAGGCGCTGAACTACCTGAACGCCATGCACCACCTGCTGCGCCTGACCAAGGCGCCGGAGGACGAGGTGGCGGAGGTGCGCAAGCTGTACGAGGAACAGCGCCGCGCCGGGGTAACGCCGGAGCCGGAGCCGAAACCCGCCGCCGCACCGGCGGCCACCAAGCTCGACGTGATGGCCGACAGCAAGCCCGGCAAGGCGTTGCTGCCGTGGATCGAGGCCGCATTGCCGCACCCGGACGTGCTCGCCAACCGCTTCAAGGAATCCGAATTCGCGGCCGACCTGTTCGCGGTGGATGCGGGGCTGGCCAGCGAGGGCTACGCCACGCCGCTGGCGTTCTTCGGCATCACCTTTCTGACCGAAGGGCTGAAGCGCGTGCTGTCCTCGGCCTTGCAGCGGCTGTGCGGCGCGGGCGGCGACCCGGTGATCGGCCTGCAAACCGCGTTCGGCGGCGGCAAGACGCACACCATGCTGGCCATCTACCATCTGGCCAGGCACCTGCGCGACGGCGGCAACCCGCGCAGCCTCGCCGGTGTGGCACCACTGATGGAAGGGCTGGGCGGCATCGCGCTGCCCAAGCCGCAAATCGCGGTTTTCGTGGGCTCGTCCAAGGGCACCGACGTGTCGCTGACGCTGAAAGACGGCCCGCCGGTGCATACGCTGTGGGGCTATATCGCCTGGCGGCTGGCGGGCGAGGCCGGGCTGAAACTGCTGGCGCAGGCCGAGGCGGCGCGGACCAATCCCGGCTCGGAATTGCTGGTCGAGTTGTTCCGCCTGTCCGGGCCGAGCGTGATCCTGCTCGACGAAGTGGTGGCATTCGCGCGGCAATTGCCGGACGACCGGTTCGAATCGCTGCTGTCCTTCGTGCAGTCGCTGACTGAGGCGGCGAAGATGGTCCCGGGCATTCTGGTGGTCGGCTCGCTGCCGGAAAGCGCCGCCGAGGCGGGTGGCGAGAAGGGCGTGCAGGCGTTGCGCCGGTTACAGGCGGTGTTCGGCCGCGTGCATTCCAGCTGGCTGCCGGCCAATGGCGACGAGACCTACGAGATCATCCGCCGCCGCCTGTTCCAGCCGCTGGATGCCGATGGCGAGCGGGCGCGCGACGAGACGGTGAAGGCGTTCCACGACCTGTATCGCAAAAACCCGGCTGAGTTTCCGCCCGAGGCCAAAGAAGCCCGCTATCTGGAACTGCTGCGGCTGTCCTACCCGATCCATCCGGAATTGTTCGACCGGCTGTCGAAAGACTGGGCCAGCCTGGCCAACTTCCAGCGTACCCGCGGCGTGCTGCGCTTCATGGCCAACGTGATCGGTGTGCTGTGGGGCGCGCGCTCGCAGGACCCGCTGATCATGCCGGCCCGCGTGCCGGTGGCGCACGAACGCGTGCGCGCCAGTGTGCTGTATCCGCTCGACCCCGCCTTCGCCGCCGTTCTGGACCGTGAAGTGGACGGCGACGGCGCCCTGCCCGCCCGTATCGAGGCCAACACCACGCGGCGCATATCGCAAACCCGCGCAGCCTCACGCGCTGCCCGTGCGGTATTCCTCTGCACTGCCCCCACCGCCGGCAAGCCGAACGCCGGCATCACCGGACAGGGCCTGCGGCTCGCTTGCGCCGAGCCGGGCGACCAGTTGGCCATCTTCGGAGAGGCGTTGCGCGAGATCAGTGATCGGGCTGCCTACCTCTACGAGGAAGCGGGGCGCTATTGGTATTCGACGCAACCGACGTTGAACCGCGAGGCCGATAACCGGGCCAAGGCGCTACTCGACCTGCCGCACGAGATCGACGCCGAAATCGTGCGCATGCTGGCCGATGAGGCCAAAACCAAGGACAAGTTCGACCGCGTGTTCGCCGCCCCCGACGATCCGGTGGGCATCGACGAGGCGCAGGCGCTGTCGTTGGTGATCTTCGGCCCGGCCTTTGCCCATTCCGGCAAGGGGGTTGCCAAGACACCGGCCACCGATGCAGTGATCGACATGTTGACCCGCTGCCGGTCCTCACAACGGCGGCACCGCAACACGCTGCTGTTCATCGCCCCGGATGAGGCGAATTTGAGCACGGCGCGCGAGGTGGTCGCCAAGGCAATGGCGTGGGCCTCCATCGTCAAGGACGACCGCCTGCAACAGCAAATGACCAAGGCGCAGGCCACCGACGCCGGGGACAAGGCCAAGCAGCATGGCGACGGCGCGCGCCGGGCGCTGCGTGCGGCCTGGAGCCACATCTTCAACCCGGTCAGAAGCGAGACACCCGGCAAGCCGTTCGATCTGGAGCATCACCTGATCTCGTCGCGCGACCGCGCCGCCATTCCGGTGGTGGTGTACGAAAAGGCCCGGGGGGATGGGCTGGCGCTGGAAAAGCTGGGCGCGGACCGGTTCTGGCACGCGCTGAAGCCGATCTGGCCCGACGACCGGCCGCATCTGCGGGTGGCCGAAATCGTCGAATGGTTCATCACCTACGTGTACTTGCCCAAGTTGCGGGACCGCGTGGTGCTGGAAGGCGCCATCCGCGACGCGGTGGGCAAACTCGACCCGCAATTGGGATATGCCGACGGTGTTGACGAGGCGACCGGGCAATACCGCAAGCTGATCTGGGCCAAAAACCCGCCCGAGCAATTGGCGCCCGATGCCGTTCTGGTTCGCGCCGCCGAGGCCTTGGCCCAGCTGCCCACTGGCAGCAGCGTGGCACCCACCCCGGCCAGCAATCCCAGCAGCCTGCCGCTCACACGGCCATCCGATGGGCGGATCATTGGCCTTGCCCCCTCCCCCACCCCGGCGGGTCCTGTCAAGCCGAAGCGCTTTTACGGCTCCGTGGAGCTTGATCCCGTACGGCCGGTAAAGGCGCTGGAAGCCATCCTCAACGCCGTGGTGCTGGAATTGCAGCGCACCCCGGGCGCCAAGGTGAAGCTGACGCTGGAGATCGAGAGTGAGGCCCCGGACGGTTTCGATGACGCCGATGTGGGTGTAATCCGCGACAACACGCGGCAGCTCAAGTTCAAGGCGGAGTCGACGGGTTTTGGGGACTAGCAATGTGCCACTTCTGCGGTTGATGCTGTTCCACAAATGGCCGAGATTCCACCAAACGATGCAATTTCGGCATTCGTGCTCCTGAGAGATAGCTCGTTCCACACCCAATAGACCTATGGCGCGGACTCCGAATGCTACTTTGGGGCAGCTAGGCTTTTCATCTCCAGAACCGCGCAATGCAGTTCAGTGGCCAACGGCCCCGGCAGCAGCCGCGCAAAAGCTTCGCTCAACGCAGAATAATACCAGATCGTGCCATCCTGACCGCCGTTGAACCGGTCGAACATTGCCGGGCCAAGGGTGCGCAGGTCGGTCACGATGGCGCGGGCGTTGTGCAGCTTGTCGCAGGCGCTCACCAGCAGCGCATCGGCCGAGACCGTGTCGAGATGGGCGATATACGCCTCCTTGCGTGCCCGCCACGGCGGCTTGGGCACCACGTCGGCATCGGTGCAGGCGCGCACGATGGCGGCCACCCGTGGCCCGAATCTGGCCGCGATCACAGCTTCCTGCTCGGCGCCCACATCCTCGATGGCATCATGCAGCAGCCCGGCAATCGCCTGCTCCTCATCGCCGCCATGTTCCAGCACCAGCGCCGCCACGCTCATCAGATGGGCGATATATGGAATCTCGGTGCCCTTGCGCCGCTGGGCTTCATGCAAGCCGAATGCGAAGGCGGCGGCATCCGCAAGGGTGGCCCATTGCGGGCTGTGCGTCGGCGAAGCGCTCATGCATGCCACCATCCGGCCTGCGGCGGTGCGATGACACCACCTGATGCCGGAGACAGTTTCACAAGCCGCCGGGCCTGTCTATCGGCTCGGGAGCAGACCAAACTGCAGTGTTAACGGTCATCCCGGCGACAGATGGCGGCGGAGGTCAGCAACAAACCGCTCGGTCAATATCACCGCCTCGCCGCGCGTGACGCTGGCGCAGATGCGAATGTGTTCGGCGATGCCTTCCAGATCCTGCGGCGCGGCCCCCGACAGCAGGTCGCGCGACAGGTCCTCGCGCAGCACGTGATATTTCAGTCCGAAGGGGTCCATGATCACATCCTCTCTGCCGCCGCACCGCGCCGTTCGGCGTAGAAGCGCTGCAGGCGTCTGACGATCCGTTCGGCCGTGACCGGTGATTCTACCCGGATTTCGGCGATCACGGCCTCGTGGAACGCCTCCAGGGCGGCGCTGTTCTGAAGCGAGGCCTGCAGCCGCATGGCGGTGTCGAGGCAGCGGGCCAGCGTGCCGGCGGCCGACAGCAGCAGCTTCGCATTGCGCACCCGGCCATCGGCGTCGCGGGCGTGCTGCATGACCTGGGTGGAGCAGGCCAGCGCGTCCTGCAGCAGCACGACAAGGCCTGCCGGGCTGTTGCCCATCAGCGCCGATGTGCTGGCAATGCCCGGCACGGCTGCGCGGGTCGCCGGGTGGGCACCGGCGTGCGCCGCCGCTGCCGCACCCAGCCTGTCGGACAGGTGCTGCGCGGCCCGGCCGCTGTCGATCAGCCCGGCTGCCCACCGGTACAGCGTGCGCTCGCTGGCACCGCGCCCCACGAAACGCCGCACCACCGCCGCCCGGTCGAGACGGTCCAGCCCGGCACGCTCGGCATCGGCCAGAAGGGCTGCTTCAAGTTCGCCGCGCACGCCGGTCCGGTCAGCCATGGTCACGTCTCGCCGCGCCTTATGGCGAGGCCCTGCAGCACCCGGTACAACGCAGGCGCGCTCCACACCGGCATTGGGCGTTTGAGTGTCTTGCTCACCTGCGCCAACTCGTTGAGGGCCGCCATTATCTGCGCGGCCAGCAGGCTGGCATGGGCCGCCAGCACCGCTTCCACCGCTTCCGCTTCGGCGCGTGCCAGTTGCGCCCGCAGCAAGCCCAACCGGTTGGACGCCACCGTGACAGGCTGGCGCGCCGCCGTGACCGCCGAATCGGCTTCGGTCTGCAAGCCGGTCAGACCCTCCAGATCGGCCGCGATCAGGGCCAGTTCCGGACCATCGCCTGCTTCACAGTGCCCAGCCGTGCGGCGTGCCACGATGGTGGCGCGCTGTCCGGTCAATGCGCTGATCCGCGCCGCAATCTGGCTGGCCTGCCATTCCGCTTTGGCGAGAGCATCGGCGGGGCCGGTGTCCGCCTCGGCAGCGGCAAGGTCCCGCGCGATGCTGGCTATCCGGGC
>CAIVDX010000548.1 GCA_903904805.1 uncultured Rhodospirillales bacterium | reverse complement strand
TGTTGTCGGCGGCGGATTACGAGAAGTTTGTGAGCGAAGAGACCGGGCACTAGCCAGTCAAGAACAAAAGCTTTGACGCAGAGTACGCGAAGTTAGCCAAGTTTCGCGAAGTGATGTGTCGCGGCGTTATCGAACTTCGGGTTCAAGAAAGTTGCCATGCGCTACTTACCTAAGTCTCCTGCCGATCGCGTTGAGATGCTTGAAGCGATCGGTGTCTCGTCAATTGACGAGCTGTTTGAAACGATTCCGGAAGAGTTTCGGCTGACGCGCGACCTTGCGATTCCGCGGCAGCACTCGGAGTCCGAAGTGCTCGATCGCTTCCGTGCGTTCGCAGGAAATGTCGCGAGTGGCGATGCGGAAGAGCTGGCCAAGCAGCCGGCGGCTAAGATGTTTGCGAGCTTTCTTGGTGCGGGGGCTTACCGGCATTATCGGCCGGTGATTATCGATTCGCTGGTTCAGCGGGGTGAGTTCCTGACCAGCTACACGCCTTATCAGCCGGAGATCGCGCAGGGCACGCTGCAGGCGATGTTCGAGTTCCAGACGATGATCTGCGAGCTGACCGGCATGGAGATTGCGAACGCGTCGATGTATGACGGCTCGACCGGCGCGGCTGAAGCGGTGATGATGGCGGTGCGCGTGACCGGTCGCAACGCTGCTGTTGTGGCGCGGACGGTGCACCCGGAGTATCGCGAGGTGCTGCATACGGCGACGCAGCACCAGGGGATTCCGGCGACCGAAGTCGGGTATGTTGCGGAGACGGGGCGGGTTGATCTGGCCGCTCTGGATGCGGCGATTACGGACGATACAGCTTGCGTGCTGATCCAATCGCCGAACTTCTTTGGAACGATTGAGGATGTGGCCTCGATTGCGGCGATCGCGCACGCGAAGGGCGCGTTGCTGATCGTAGCTATAGCTGAGGCCGTCAGTTTGGGCGTGGCTAAAGCGCCTGTGGAGGCAGATATTGTTTCGCTGGAGGCGCAGAGTTTTGGTGTGCCGGTTGGTTTCGGCGGACCGTACTGCGGCGTGATTGCGTGTAAGGAAAAGTTCCTGCGGCAGATGCCAGGACGGCTGGTCGGCGAGACGAAGGACCGCAATGGCAAGCGTGGGTTTGTGCTGACGCTATCGACGCGCGAGCAGCACATCCGGCGCGAGAAGGCGACTTCGAACATCTGCACCAATCAGGCCTTGATGGCTATGATGGTGACGATCTTCCTGACGGTCTACGGCAAGCAGGGGCTGCGCGAGTTGGCGGAACAGAACCTGGCGAAGGCGGCTTATCTGCGCTCGGTGCTAAAGGGTGCGGGCGCGGAGACTAAGTTTGAGGGCACGCCGAGCTTTCACGAGTTTGTGGTGACGACTGCGGAGAGCGCCGATGCGCTGAATGCGAAGCTGCTGGGTAAGGAGATTATCGGCGGGCTGGCGCTGGCGAAGTGGTACCCGGAGCTGGGTGAGAGTGCGACGCTGTGGTGCGCGACCGAGCTGACGACGAAGGCGCAGATGGATGCTGCAGCGGATGTGCTCAAGAGATAAGTGCAGCATCAGAAAAGCGAAATACAGGGGTCTCTTCGCTTCGCTACGGTCAAGATGACAGACATTTGAGGTAGGTCGAGATGGACATCAGCGCGGTTGAAGGGCAGGAGTTGACGGCGGTGGAGTTTGTGGCCGACCACCTGCGGCTGCACTTCGATGGGCCGGTGTTTACGTTGTTTGATTGGCCGACTGTGTTGCTCGCGGACTTCAGTGTGGCGTTTGGTGAGCCAGAGTATCGCAATGCGTTGTGCGCGCAGATTGGGCAGATTGTCGAGAAGGCGATGCTGGAAGAGATGGAGTCGCTGACGATCGAGCTGGAGAGCGGGACTGTGCTCGGGTTGTCGCTGCATGAAGAAGATTTGGATGGGCCGGAAGCGGGAAGGTACTCCGAGACCGGGAATGAAGCGGATGAAGTGGAGTTCTGAGTGATGGCACATCTGACGCGGATCATGTACATCGAGAACAAGGGCGGCGAGTTGGAGCCAAACCCTTGGGGCGAGGGCATGATTGCCGGAACACCAGCGAACCTCACAGGACCGGCACGCATTGGGCGAGTTGTATTTTCAAAGACGGGTCGCAGTCTGACCTATGCAGGTAAGACCTGCGGTAAAGCGAACGGCTATAAGGCGAACTATCTTTGCGAAACGGGCGAGTGGTATTGGATTTCGGGACCAAAGAAGCGTGGTGGGGATGCTCTATACGCGACGAACATTCCCATCGAAATTGATGAGGATGTACGCGAGGAATACTGGACCGAGATTCGTAAGCAGCTAGGACGAAAGGCCGAAAGGTGCGTCCGGTAATGCCTTCGCCTTCACGCCCGAAGATCACGCGGGAGTTTCGCAACAAGATGGCGCGGGATGCGGTGTTTGTTTTGCTTGGGCTTGTGGCTGTGCTGCTGATTGCTGTCGATGTGCTGGATCGCAAGACATTCTTTATCGCTGCGCTGGTGCTGATACCGGTGGCGGCGATGACGTTCAACATTCTGCAGCGGCGGGCGTTTGCTGCTTACTCGGCAGGAAAAGAACTAAGGGAATAAGCAGGAGTTCTGAGTAATGTCATTCGTATGGATTCGACGAATTCGCTGGTTCCTTTACATAGTGACCTTGTCCTCTCTATCCCTGGCGTTCTTCCCATCTACGCCGGGACACCGTCGGGCATATTTGGTGGGCATGATTTGCCTGTTGCTTCAAGGTCCTTTTATGTTTGCAGAAATATTACGTAAACCCATTGAAAGCAGTAAAGAGTAGGAGTGTTCATGTCAGACGCCAAGTTTATCGGTACACCGCGCAAGGTGACGACGCATGTTAATCAGAACGAAGATTTGATCTTCGAGAAGACGTCGCCGGGGAAGAAGGGGTATCGGCTGGTGCAGCTGGATGTGCCGGCGGTGGATGCGGCGGCGTTGCTGGGCGATCAGGCGCGGACGGATGACCTGGGGGCGATGCCGGAGTTGAGTGAGATTGAGATCATTCGGCACTTCACGCGGCTGTCTACGTGGAACTATGCGATCGATCTGGGAATGTATCCGCTGGGGTCGTGCACGATGAAGTACAACCCGCGGATCA